>JANOTP010000045.1:0-6287 GCA_031416415.1 Cytophagales bacterium
AATTACTAACCACTGAATTAAAATATAAAGATATAAACGAAGATATACTACTTATAGACGCAAGCGGAACAATTGTGCATTATATCGCTAAAAAAAATGAATTCGTAACATTGGGAAAAGAAAACAAAAAAACACATAAAGATTTTAAAAATTTAGTCGCCTATTTCAAACTCTTCAACTTTTTTAAATCTACTGACTTTTGCGACTACTTCAACGATGCAAACGAAGAAATCGTACTTTACAATTCTGCTAAAGGGATTTTTAAAATTAAATATACAACCATCCCTTTAATCGACAAAACCGATTCACTTCCAGAAAAAGTAGACTTATTGATTCAAATCGCTACTCCTGTTGAGTTACACACTTTTTTAAAAAATGCTTTTTTTACATTTTCCAACAACACGGGTATATTGTCTATTCAGGATATTTTGGCAAAAGCATACAACATTATAGAGACTACGAAACGAGATTACGAACTGGTATCGAAACAATTTAATTTCGAAAAATTCAGAGACGCACTTGACAAAGAAAAAGAAAAATATTTCACAAACATTCGTGAAATATTAAATAAATTATTCAGCCAAGCGGTGGGAATTCCTTTATCCATTTCTGCAACAGTACTTGCCTCTAACAAAGTTTCAAACGACCGTACCATCTTATTGATTGTATTGCTATCGTTTTTAGTATATGTAGCGTTTTACCTATCTATACAATGGATATACAAATCGGATTTAAAAGAAATAAAAATAGATTTTGAAAATGACTTTGCTACCATACAATCAAAATCAGGATTACCCAACGCTATTATAGAAAAAGAGAAAAATAAAATAAAACGTAGAATTTCCCACTCACTTCACATTGTTCGGTTTTTGATTGGTATTGTAGCATGCTTAGGCCTCTTGGTGTCTTGGTACATCTTGCATGAACTATCGAAATTATAGTTCCTAAACACATCACAACCCCTTGTTGCTATCTGCTACTTTATTATTTATCATAAAAAAATATTCTATTAAGCTTATCAAGCTTCTACAAATAAACTATTCAACAACTCATCTAAAGTCTGGTATCTTGTGTTGGCATTAGTATCCTTATCAGTAAGCGAATAGCCCAACATTACATTCAACTCTGTATCGTTAAAATTTTGATAATACCCAATCAATTGCTGTTCCCGTTGTATTTCTATATCAGTACTAGATTGTCCATCTACAGGAGGTAACGGGTCAGGCACAACACCTGAATCCCCAAGTTCGTATGCGCTTACACGGAAATTTTTAGCTAATGGTCCTTCAAAAGCAATCTCTGTAAATACAGAAAGCCCTTTATCCGCTAATGTATCGGGAAGATTTTTTAGAACGGAAATAATCAACTCAATATAAGTTCCCTTTATGCCTTCGTCTATAGAAGAAATTGTGAAATTTTCAGATAATAATCTTTGCTCCATTGAAGCTTGGAGTATTTCTAATTGGGAATTTTTGAACAACTCCTTTTTATTTTGGTAAGTAATTTCAAAAGGTTTTCTTACGGCAATAAGGTCTTCTAATTCTTTAAGCTTTTTAATGTCCATAAAATTGATTGAGTTAAATTCATTATCTAGAGGTGAAATTGATAAATGTAAATTAATATGCATAAATGAGATATGCAATTAAACTTAAATTATATTTAAACAAAAGTATATAAATAACAATTTTAATTACACAATAACATACAAAAAACTGATTATCAATAAAAAAAGTTATAAAAGCATTTCAACTGACTTTAAAATACTTTTTTGCAGTTACATGAGATCTTAACTAACAACCATTTTTTCCTTGACACTTATGAAATAAAACAAAGAATAAGTAATGCAAAATCCTTGATGCATGATGGCGAAATTACGGCTTCAGAATATAAAGAAATGAGAGTAGAGATTTTAGGACGAGACAGTATCGAGTATGAGTGCGATTATGGAGAAGCAAAAAGGCTCCGATTTCTCGAAGCTTGTGTAGACTGGAGGGTGCGAATTTCGAACCACTTTGTTGAAAATTCACATAATTTCAGGATTTTACAATACCCCTATTCCGTGCTGTTTCTGACGCAGCTCATGTCAGCTTTAGTACCTTGATTTCTGACCCTCTTAAAGTGATCTATTGCTTTTAACAATGATATAATCCTACAAAAACAAGGAAGTCGTATGATATTATAAAATCTTCTTCAGTGCCTTTTCTATATAAACCGTCTTATTATTATTAGTCTTAAAGCTAATACTCTCATAATTCTTAAAAACCATATTCCTCATTAGCTGTTGGGCTTCTTCTTTGGATACTTGCTTACCAGATACAATATCTAGCCTATACTTATATGGTTTACTGCCCTTTTCATAAAATATTATCTTTACCTCTTTCAATTCATTGTTCCTTAATAGTGAAAGAATCTCATGCTCTTCTTTTGATAAAATCTGTATTGAAGAAATATAACGATCTTTTCTCTCATCTGACAAAAAATCATACATAAGGGAATTAAGTGAAATGTAGATATGATGTTTATCAAAAACTTTCATCGATTCTATATTATAAGTAGAAAATTCCTCTAACCAAGGTATACATTTGCCAGAGCTATATATTACAAGTCCATTATTCGCTTTTTTTATAATCAAATTAAAAATCATAATACTCAATAAAGACATGTCAATTCCAGCGTTTATATATGCAGCCTTTATTTCATTTGGTTCCATATCAAATAATGTATTTAATCCAGCCATAGCCTCTTCATCAAAATGACCTAATTTTTTAGTATATTCCAAAAGGCCTTCTTTATCATTAATAAAACAATCTATTAATTCATTTGTTGTATTTAAAAAAAGGACATCTTTTACGTTTTTTATTTTCTCAATCGGAAAACCAAATTCGCGTAATTCTTGAATGATCTTAATCCATAAAAATTCAATAAAACTAAATTTATTCCATTTCCTTTCTGAATCTTGAGAAGGCATAAGTCCTTCTTTTTTCCAACTATTAATAACCCTTGGTGTTATTCCGGTTTCATTTAGAAGAAATTGCTTTTCATTGATACTTTGAAAATAATTTAAATAATTCACTATATCTTCAGGAGACAGCTTCTTAATTTGATTTTTTGCCAGATTATCCTCATTTATGCTCATTAATCTGTATTTACAAGGGTTTATAATTTATTAAATGTAATGAATTTTTCTTTAAATAAATAAAAAATGACAAAAAATTTGTTTATTTAATTACATTAATGTAATTTTATATTATAGTTTTAGTTACTTTAAAGTTATTATATGTATACCAAAAAACCTTGTCCAAACTGCCAAAAGGACTTTTTGCCAAAACGCTTAAATCAGCTTTATTGTGGCATAAAGTGCAGAACTTTCAATAATAATTCAATAGCAAAAAAAAGAAGTGAAGAAACAAAATCATTAGACAAAAGACTACATAAAAATCGTCTAGTCCTGAAAAAGATATATGCAAAGTGTAAAGGAATCGAAATCAGCACCGACTATTTACTTGGTGCTGATTTCGATTTTGGACTATATACAAGAATCGCTATCTCTAACTCTATTAGGTATATGCTTTGCTTCGAATATGGAATTGGTGAAGTAACTAAAGATAAATACATAATTGAGCACTTTAATAAAAGTAAACTATGATCGACAACTTTCATATCATCCCATTTAATGAACTAAGGATGCATACCAGTTATCAGCCTATTCAGACGCCTGGCAAATCAAATAACAATACTGCATTGATAATATGTATCACAATTTCAATCATAGTGATTTCTACTATTGTCATATACAAAATCAATCAATCTAAACCAGAAGACCATGACTAAACAATTCAATTCTATATTTCACAGACCTGGCTTCCTCCTCTTTGTAGCAGTACTTGCCTTATTGAACAATCTAGAGCATTCTACTCATTTATATAATAGTATATCTGATACAATGTTTGATCATGATTGGATGAATTGGGTCTATTGCACCTTTGTCAATCTATTGATTGATCTCGCTGTCATTGCTTTTGTAGTCAATGGACGCCATAAGGAGGCAGGATTGTATGCCTTTCTCATATTCCTTATCAATCTACTCTATTATAAAGGACTCGGAATATTTCCTATTGAAGTCAATGATCGCATAGCGTATGTAATTTATTCCTTTATGTTCACCTATAGTATATACATATTTAGCAAGCTCTACTTTGCCAAATTGAAAAAAGACGAAACAGCCTATGATTTATATGAAAATCTAAGATTGTCCAATGAAAAGATTCATAGCATCAATGAATCCATAAAGGAACTTACCGAAGCGCATACGAAAAAGGATTTAGAGATACGTCAGCTTAACGAAAAAATGCTTATTCTAAATGAATCTAATAAGGAGCTTTCTTATTTCAGGACTAAAAGAATAGCTGAACTTACTTGTAAAGAATGTGGACATATAGCCGAAAATGATTTTGGAGTATCCGGACATAAAAAAGGATGTAAACTTGTACATGCATAACGAACAACTATTGGTACTGATGAACTCAGACCTATTTAAGAAAAGGGCTTATGTACTGATAAGATCAGACAATGGCTGCATCTTGTATTCATGTGAAACAAAAAAAAGCGAATGAAGTAAGTTTTGCAAAATGTAAAGAGATTTTAAATAAAAATGGGAATAACTATACTGATGAAGAGATAATGCGAATCAACGAATTTCTTGATATATTAGTTGAGATAGATTATCATCAGTTCATTAAGAAACTTAAAAATGAAAAATGCGATTTTATACATTAGGGTATCTACCGATGAACAGGCTGATAAAGGATACAGCTTGAATCATCAGGAAGAACGGCTTCGTAAATATTGTGAACTTCATAAAATAGAAGTTGCCGCAATATATCAAGACGATCATTCGGCTAAGACCTTTGAACGTCCTGCTTTTAAAAAATTACTCGAATATTCTAAAAAGAATAGGTCATATATTGATTATATCTTATTCATAAACTGGAGCAGGTTTTCAAGGAATGCTGGTGATGCTTATGCTATGATCAGTCAATTGAATAAGCTTGGCATAGATCCACAAGCTATTGAACAACCCTTAGATTTATCTGTTCCAGAAAATAAGATGATGCTTGCTTTTTATCTTGCAGCTCCAGAAGTTGAAAATGACAGAAGATCATTGAATGTATTCTCTGGTATGAGACGTGCTAAAAAAGAAGGACGCTGGGTAGCTTTTGCCCCAAAAGGATATAAAAACATAAGAGATGAAAAAGGTAATCCTATTATTGTCCCAGGCAAATATAAAGACCTAATTATTGAAGCATTTCAGGAATTAGCTAAAGGCCTCTTCACAATGGAAGATGTCCGTAGAAAATTAGTTAAGAAAGGATTCGTATGTTCAAAAAATAATTTCACAGTATTAATCCGAAACCCAATTTATATTGGCAAAATAAGAATCCCCGCCTTTAAAGACGAAGAAATGTATGAAGTACAGGGCATCCATGAAGCTATTATAAGTGAAGAGCTATTCTATCAGGTACAAGATATAATAGATGGCAAGAAAAGAAATATTTCCACCAAAAATACCAGAAAAGAAGAACTACCTTTGAGAGGGTATTTGATTTGTCGAAAATGCGGAAACAATCTTACTGGAAGTGCTTCAAGAGGATCGAAAGGAGGGCGTTATTTTTATTATCATTGCGATAGTGGATGCAAAGAGCGATTTAAAGCAGAAGTGGCCAATGCTAGCTTCTTAAAAGAACTAAAAAACATCTCTGCAAAAAAAGAAGTGATGGATCTTTATTATGAAAAGATCGAACAATATTTCAAAGCCAATGAAAAAGATGCAAAAAAGAACATAAGCACTATTTCAGAGGAAATAAAAAAGCATCAGGAGCGAATCAATTCTGCTCAACAGCTAATGTTAGATGGAGCAATTGACTTAAAGGAATACAAATCTATCAAAGCTCGTTATGAATCTTTAATTAGTGATTTAAACAAAGATCAGATCAATATGGAGCTATCCGAAACAGATTATATAAAATACATAAAACACGATTTCGCTTTGCTCAAAAATATTGATCAATACTATACCGCCGCTGACTTAGCAGTAAAGCAACAAATAATAAGTTCGATGTATCCTGAAAAATTAATTTTTGAAAATAATGAATATCGAACCCCTAGAATTAATGAAGTTGTAAAGTTAATCTTGCTGAATAGTAATAAATTAGAGGACAAAAAAAGAGGACTGAAAATCGAAAGTGATTGTCAGTCCCATGTGGTGATCCCGCTGGGATTCGAACCCA
>JANOTP010000046.1:0-23762 GCA_031416415.1 Cytophagales bacterium
TGAACGTTCGTGATAACGAAGATTTCAAACCCGTTGATTTGATCAATGCGCGTACGTTATCTTCTGTAATCAATTCGTTCTTCGGTACAAATCAGTTGTCTCAATTCATGGATCAAACCAATCCACTTGCTGAGATTACGCACAAAAGAAGAATGTCAGCCCTTGGGCCTGGAGGTCTTTCTAGAGAGCGTGCTGGTTTTGAGGTTCGTGACGTTCACTATACGCACTACGGTCGTCTTTGTACAATCGAAACTCCAGAAGGTCCAAACATTGGTTTGATTTCATCTCTTTGCGTTCACGCAAAAGTGAATCACATGGGATTTATTGAAACTCCATACAGACTAGTTGAAGACGGAAAAGTAAATATTAAAAAACCACCTGTTTTCCTTACAGCAGAAGAAGAGGATGGACATAATATCGCTCAGTCTAACATTGGTGTTGACATCGATGGTAACTTTACAAGCGATAAAATAAAAGCACGTTACGAAGGTGACTTCCCAGTTGTAGAACCAGAGAAGATTACTTATATGGACGTTGCTCCAAACCAGATTGTATCAGTAGCTGCTTCGTTGATTCCTTTCTTGGAACATGATGATGCTAACCGTGCATTGATGGGCTCTAACATGCAACGTCAAGCCGTGCCACTTTTCAAACCTGAAGCTCCTATCGTAGGAACAGGCCTTGAAAAAAGAGTAGCAATGGATTCAAGATCGTTGATCGTTGCCGAAGGAAATGGTGTAATCGAATATGTAGATTCAACTAAAATAAAAGTTAGATACGAACTTACAGATGCTGAAAAACTTGTTTCTTTTGACTCTGATCTTAAGTCTTATGAGTTAGTAAAATTCAGAAGAACGAATCAGGATACTTGCGTAAACTTAAAACCTATAGTAAGCAAAGGTCAATCTGTGAAATTTGGTGATGTACTTTGCGAAGGGTATGCTACAAACAACGGTGAACTTGCATTAGGTAGAAACCTTATGGTTGCATTCATGCCTTGGCAAGGATACAATTTCGAGGATGCGATTGTTATCTCTGAAAAAGTAGTAAGAGACGATATATTTACATCAATTCACATTGAAGAATTTGAACTTGAAGTAAGAGATACCAAGAGAGGTGAAGAAGAATTAACTTCAGAGATTCCTAACGTAAGTGAAGAAGCTGTAAAACATCTTGATGAAAATGGTATCATTCGTACTGGTGCTGAAATAAAAGAAGGTGATATTCTTATTGGTAAAATCACTCCTAAAGGTGAAACAGATCCTACTCCAGAAGAAAAACTTTTGAGAGCTATCTTCGGAGATAAAGCAGGTGATGTTAAAGATGCTTCTATGAAAGCTCCTCCATCTTTAAGAGGTGTAGTAATCGATACTAAATTATTTTCAAGACCTAAAAAAGATAAAGATCTTAGAGCAAAATCTAAGAAAATGGTAGATACTTTAAAAGGTGTTTACAGTAAAGATTTATCAAATTTAAGAGGTATAGTAACTGATAAACTAGCTGCTATTCTTGAAGGTCATACAAGTAATGGTGTGAAACATAAATTCGGTGATGAGCTAATCTCAAAAGGAGTTAAGTTCTCTAAGAAAAATATTGAAGCCAACTTGTTCCCAGAATCTAATAAATACAGAGACGAGAGTAACTACAACGTTCAAGAAGAAGTAAACTTGATTTCTGATATAGTACTAGATAACTGGACATCTGATAAAGTTGCCAATGATCAAGTAGTTAAATTGATCAAAAACTTCCAGATTAAAAGAAATGAAATCGCAGGTAAGTTCAAAAGAGAAAGATTTACCTTAGAAGTAGGAGATGAATTACCAGCTGGTATAGTTCAACTTGCTAAAGTTTACATTGCTAAAAAACGTAAACTGAAAGTAGGAGATAAAATGGCTGGTCGTCACGGTAATAAAGGGGTAGTAGCTAGAATCGTTCGCGATGAAGATATGCCATTCCTTGAAGACGGTACTCCTGTTGATATCGTACTTAACCCACTTGGTGTTCCATCAAGGATGAACATTGGTCAGATCTATGAAACTGTACTTGGATGGGCTGGTAAAAAATTAGGCAGAAAATATGCAACTCCAATATTTGATGGAGCTACAGAAGCTGAAGTGGTCGCTGAACTAAAAGAAGCTGGTCTTCCTGAGTTTGGTCGTACGTATCTTCACGATGGACTTTCAGGTCATCGTTTTGATCAACCAGTTACTGTTGGTATTATCTACATGCTTAAACTTGGTCACCTTGTTGACGATAAGATGCACGCTCGTTCTATTGGGCCGTACTCTCTTATTACGCAACAACCATTGGGTGGTAAAGCACAGTTCGGTGGTCAGAGATTTGGTGAGATGGAGGTTTGGGCACTTGAAGCATTCGGTGCAGCTAACATTCTACAAGAAATCCTTACTATTAAATCGGATGATGTAATCGGTAGAGCTAAGTCTTACGAAGCAATCGTAAAAGGCGAAAACTTGCCGAAACCAAATGTACCAGAATCTTTCAACGTGTTAGTTCACGAATTAAGAGGTCTTGCATTAGAGATTACTATGGATTAGTTAAAGGTCGAAAGTTTAAGGTTGAAAGTTTAGTTTAAACTCTCAACTTTAAACTTAAACTTTGAACTTTAAAATATTACAACTTTATAAACCATAACAAAAAAATGGCTTTCAGAAAAAACAAGAAAATTAATCAGGACTTCAGTAAGATCACCATTAGCTTGGCGTCTCCTGAATCTATCCTGGAGAGTTCTTACGGCGAAGTTACTCAGCCCGAAACCATCAATTACAGAACATACAAACCTGAAATGGGTGGTTTGTTCTGCGAGAGAATTTTCGGTCCTGTAAAAGACTGGGAGTGTCACTGTGGAAAATATAAAAGAATCCGTTACAAAGGTATCGTTTGCGATCGTTGCGGAGTTGAAGTAACTGAGAAAAAAGTACGTAGAGAGCGTATGGGACACATAGAACTTGTTGTTCCTGTTGCACACATCTGGTATTTCAGATCATTGCCAAATAAAATTGGTTACATGTTGGGTCTTCCAACTAAAAAACTTGATCAAATTATTTACTACGAAAGATATGTAGTTGTTCAATCTGGTATCATGGTAGAAGAAGGTATTAACTACCTTGACTATCTTACTGAAGATGAATATCTAAATATTATGGATAAACTTCCAAGAGAAAACCAACTTTTGGACGACCAAGATCCTAATAAATTTATCGCTAAAATGGGTGCTGAAGCCCTAGAAATGCTTCTTTCAAGATTAAACCTTGATGAACTTTCTTACAGCCTTCGTCACTCTGCTGCTAACGATACTTCTCAACAAAGAAAAGCGGAAGCGCTTAAAAGATTGAAAGTAGTAGAAGCGTTCCGTGAATCAGGATCTAGAATCTCTAATAAACCAGAGTGGATGATTGTGAAAATGGTTCCAGTTATTCCTCCAGAACTTCGTCCTCTTGTTCCATTGGACGGTGGTCGTTTTGCAACTTCCGATTTAAATGATCTTTACCGAAGAGTAATTATCAGAAATAATCGTCTTAAAAGACTTATTGAAATTAAAGCTCCTGAAGTAATTTTACGTAACGAAAAACGTATGCTTCAAGAAGCAGTAGATTCACTTTTCGATAACTCAAGAAAAGTAAACGCAGTAAGATCTGAAGGTAACAGAGCTCTTAAATCTCTTTCAGATATGCTGAAAGGTAAACAAGGTCGTTTCCGTCAAAACTTACTTGGAAAACGAGTAGATTATTCTGGTCGTTCTGTAATCGTTGTAGGTCCAGAATTGAAACTACACGAGTGCGGTCTTCCAAAAGAAATGGCTGCAGAACTTTTCAAACCATTTATCATTCGTAAACTGATTGAAAGAGGTATTGTAAAAACTGTAAAATCTGCTAAAAAAATAGTTGATAGAAAAGATCCTGTAGTTTGGGATATTTTAGAGAACGTATTGAAAGGGCACCCTGTGCTTCTAAACCGTGCTCCAACCTTACACAGATTAGGTATACAAGCATTCCAACCAAAATTGATTGAAGGAAAAGCAATTCAACTTCACCCTCTTGTTTGTACTGCATTCAACGCCGACTTTGACGGTGACCAGATGGCCGTTCACGTTCCTCTTGGTCACGAAGCAATTCTTGAAGCTTCTACTTTAATGCTTGCTTCTCACAATATCTTGAACCCTGCTAACGGAGCACCTATTACGGTACCTTCTCAGGACATGGTGTTGGGACTTTATTATGTAACCAAAGGAAGAAAGAGCACTCCAGAATATCCTATTATTGGAGAAGGCAAAACATTCTACGGTGCAGAAGAAGTTGTAATTGCTATCAACGAAGGTAGACTTTCTAACCATGCTTTGATTAAAATCAGAACACAAGTAAGAAATGACAAAGGACAATTAGAAACTAAAATAATAGAAACAGTAGCAGGTAGAGTTATATTCAACCTTAACGTTCCTAAAGAAGTTGGTTTTATCAATGAACTATTATCTAAGAAAAAACTGCAATTAATCATTGGTCAGATTTTCAAAATTTCTGGTATGGCTCGTACTGCGAAATTCTTGGATGATATCAAAACACTTGGATTCCAAATGGCATTCAGAGGAGGTCTTTCTATTGGTCTTTCTGATATCCAGGTTCCAGATGTTAAAGACGTTCTTGTAGCACAAGCAAAACAAGAAGTTGACGCTGTATGGAATAACTACCTTATGGGTCTTATTACAGACAACGAGCGTTATAACCAAGTAATCGATATCTGGACAAGAATTAACTCTCAAATTACCGAGACGTTGATGAAACAACTAGAAGCAGATCAACAAGGTTTTAACTCAATCTATATGATGATGCACTCTGGAGCTCGTGGTTCTAGAGAACAAATACGTCAGTTGGGCGGAATGAGAGGTCTGATGGCTAAACCACAGAAAAATCTTCAAGGTTCAGTTGGTGAAATTATTGAAAACCCAATTCTTTCTAACTTTAAAGAAGGACTAGACGTTATTGAGTACTTTATCTCTACACACGGTGCTCGTAAAGGTCTTGCCGATACTGCATTGAAAACTGCCGATGCGGGTTACTTAACTCGTCGTCTGGTAGATGTTGCTCAAGATGTTGTAATCAACGAAGACGATTGTGGTACACT
This sequence comes from Cytophagales bacterium, assembly GCA_031416415.1. Lineage (GTDB taxonomy): Bacteria > Bacteroidota > Bacteroidia > Cytophagales > Cytophagaceae > JANYCO01. The sequence continues at coordinate 5,137 of JANOTP010000046.1, forward strand.
TAGAGGTCTTATGGTAACAGCGTTGAAAGACAACGAAGATATCGTAGAGCCACTTTCTGAACGTATCCTTGGTCGTGTTAGTGTTCACGATATGTATCATCCAGTTTCGTTAGAGTTATTAGTTTCTTCTGGTCAAGAAGTAACAGAAGATATCGCTAAAGCAATTGATGAGTCTGGTCTTGATGGTATCGAAATTCGTTCTGTATTGACTTGTGAAACAAAACGCGGAGTATGTGCTAAATGCTACGGACGTAACCTTACGACTGGTAGAATGGTACAGAAAGGTGAAGCAGTAGGTGTTATTGCAGCACAATCAATCGGTGAGCCAGGTACTCAGCTTACTCTTCGTACCTTCCACGTGGGTGGTACAGCTTCTAACATTGCTGTTGAAGCATCTATTAGAGCTAAGTACGACGGTATAGTTGCGTTTGAAGAACTTAAAACAGTAACTACAACTAATTCTGAAGGTGAAAAAGTTACCGTAGTATTAGGACGTTCTGGAGAACTTAAATTAATGGATGAAAAAGGTGAGCGCGTATTGATAAGCAACCACGCACCATACGGAGCATTCCTTAAAGTGAAAGAAGGACAGAAAGTATCCAAAGGCGATGAAATGTGTAACTGGGATCCATACAATGCTGTAATCCTTTCTGAGTTTGATGGTAAAATTGACTTCGATGCAATCGTAGAAGGTGTTACTTTCCGCGAGGAATCAGATGAGCAAACTGGTCACAGAGAAAAAGTAATTGTTGATACAAAAGATAAAACTAAAAATCCTGCAATCGTAGTTACCTCTAAAAAAGGTGAAGTAAGAACATACAACATACCAGTAGGCGCTCACTTAGCAGTAGAAGCAGATCAGGAAGTTAAACCAGGTCAAATCCTTGTTAAGATTCCTAGAGCTATTGGTAAAACAAGAGATATTACTGGAGGTCTTCCAAGAGTAACAGAGTTGTTCGAGGCAAGAAATCCTTCTAACCCTGCTGTTGTTTCTGAAATTGATGGTGTGGTTTCTTATGGTACTGTTAAAAGAGGTAGTAGAGAAATTTACGTTGAGTCTAAAGACGGCGTGAAGAAAAAATACATGGTTCCTCTTTCTAAACATATCCTTGTTCAGGACAATGACTTCATCAGAGCGGGTGCTGCCCTTTCAGATGGTGCTATTACTCCTTCTGACATCCTTTCTATCAAAGGACCTACAGCAGTTCAAGAATACTTAGTGAATGAAATTCAAGAAGTATACCGTCTGCAAGGTGTGAAAATTAACGATAAACACATCGAGTGTATCGTTCGTCAAATGATGCAAAAAGTACACATCATCGAAGCTGGTGATACTGGATTCCTTCAAGGACAAGTAGTAGATAAAATTACTTTCCGTAGAGAGAACGATGCAATCCTTGATAAGAAAGTAGTAATCGATCCAGGTGATTCAGAAAATTTGAAACCAGGACAAATCGTTACTGCTAGAAGATTAAGAGATGAAAACTCTAGCTTAAGACGTAAAGATATGAGACTTGTAGAAGTGAGAGATGCTGAAGCTGCCGTTTCGCAATCTAATCTGCAAGGTATCACACAAGCGTCGTTAGGTACTGAAAGCTTTATTTCTGCAGCTTCCTTCCAGGAAACTACAAAAGTATTGAGTGAAGCGTCTATCAGAGGTAAAGTAGATTACTTGAAAGGACTGAAGGAAAATGTGATCGTTGGTCACTTGATTCCAGCTGGTACTGGTCAAAGAGTATTCAACGACATGATCGTTGGCTCAAAAGACGAATACGAAGCGTTGATGGCATCGAAAGAAGCTTTCAAAGAAGCGAATTCTAAAAAAGAAGAAATGGTTAAATAATCATTAACCAAGACGATAAAGACCCCGAATTTTCTACAGAGAATTCGGGGTTTCTTTTTTTGGTGCTGGATACAAGATGTCAGATGTTAGATTCCAGATGTTGGATTCTAGATATAGGATGTCAGGGATCAATCTCAGAGACTTCTCACTACTCTTACTGTTGCTCTTGCTGAATTTTTTTGATCCGATTCCAGATGCCGGATTCTAGATATAGGATTAGGGCAAACCCATTTAACCTTTTTCTTGAAAATAGAATTCTTTAAAAAAGTGATAGTAATTTTATTACAACAATGTGTCCCCCTTTGGAGGGGGTAGGGGGAGGTTGTTACTATGAAATGCAGAATTTATTATAAGCAACCTCTCTAGCCCCAAAACGGTAATGTTTTTTTAAATGCGTTCGCCCTATGGATTCAAGCTACTAGATTTCAGATTTCTTTTTTTATTCTATCTTGTATCTGTTATCTTGTATCTTAAATCAAAAAATCTAGCATCTAACATCTAAAAAAATATGGCAAACGAAAACATTCCACAAGAAAATCAAATCAATATAGAATTAACAGATGAAATCGCCGAAGGTATTTATTCCAACCTAGCCATGATTGCACATTCCAACAGCGAGTTTGTAATTGATTTTATCCGCCTCATGCCTGGCGTACCGAAAGCAAAAGTAAAAGCTAGGGTAGTAGTAACCCCCGAACATGCAAAGCGCCTATTGCTAGCCTTACAAGACAATATCAGAAAGTACGAGGAAACGTTTGGTTTAATAAAACATCATCAAGAACAAACAAGCTTCCCAATGAATTTTAGCGGGACGGTAGGAGATGCGTAAGGGATAGTTTTTTACAGTAATTGTATATATACGCAACCACTGCAAACTCACAAATGATAATACGAAGTGCTGAATTTAGTTTATTAGTATTAGCGGAATGGAAATGATTATTTAAAAATCAGATAATGGAAATGCGCAGGTTTCCCAAAAAGAGATAATGAAAATATGCTACTTAATAATCAAAGTGTTAATTCAAATCTGATCTTTTTTGACCGAATATATTGACCCAAAACTAAAGAAGAAATATACGCAAGTTTAGGGAGTTGCGTATATACAAATGTTAGCAGTCATTCTAAAATGCGACCGTGCGACAACGAATAATTAGTTGACAACTACAATCCAACAATGACAACTGAAGAAATAAAAATAAAACTTCACTCGACAAAATCTGCAGACCGCAGGCGTGCTGCAAAAGAAATTGGCAAATTAAAACTAACCGGCTTTGCTGACGACTTATACCAAGCTTATTTAAAAGAATCAAAAGACAAGCGGACTTGGGAAACGCAAGTTGAAATGATTTTGGCACTAGGTCTACTTGACTACAAAAACGCAATAAAAGAAATTGAAGCAATCATAAGAGCAAACGACCCGCATGACATGATTACCTATGCCGCAGCTCAAACATACGTTAGACTTAAAAGAAAATCCCTTAATGACGCATCACCAGTTTTAGAACTTTTGCAGTTTGGTGGACTTTCAACCGTTGACGGTTGCTTGAATCCACTTGGATATGACAAAATGCAACCTGACGAAAATCAAATAAAAGAACTTATTAAACTATCTTGGGATTTACATAAACATAAAGATTGTGAACTTGGCTACGGAGACCCTCGTTATGGAATAGCCGCGGCTTGTGCAGGTTGGGACAGACAATTGACTAAAGACTTTTTAGAACACTGCCTTGCGACAGCTAACAGAGACACTCCTTTAAAATATGTTTCGGAAAATTCATTAAAAGGAAAGTATGTTAAACTGCGATAGAGAATAAGAACGAACCGCTAACAGCAGCTACAAGAAATTGGCGGTTCTGTGGTTAAATGAAGCTTTGTGCTTCGTATCAAGTTCAGTGCTGGCAGACAGTTTTGTGCTTGGAAATCGCCAACTTATTGCAGCTGCCAACCGTTAGCGGTAATTATAACGACACACATATTTTATACATTTCAGACAAAAAAATAAAAAAATGAAAACTTTCCTTCTTTCTCTCTGCCTGTTAATTGCAAATATTTCTAATGCCCAACGGGACCCTATAACGCCCGACCCTATTAATGTTGAGGGGTATATACGTGGCGATCCTAAAGAAGCTAAACCAGGGGGAAGTGATGGTGGTAGCGGAAAAAAAGAGACCGGTGGTAAAAAAAATCCTCCAAAATCTGAGAGGAATACCAAAATTTCGATAAATGGAGAAACTTTTGTAGTTTCAAAAGAAGGAGAGAAAAACATAACTGAATTTATTCAGACATATTCTGTAAATGAGAATGTTGGTGGATTCGTTGCTGTAATTGCAGCTATTTACTCCCTATTTGACGTATTTACGTTAGATAATAATATTCCAGTTGAAATAAGCGTAAAAATCAAATTAAATACTCTTGATACTAAAGAACTAATTACTAAACTATCCTCTCCTAATATTTGGAATAGAGCTGTAAGAACAAGGGCAATTGAAAATTGTGAAAGTGAAGAAACTAACGCTATTGCAAATGGAAAATGGAGAGAAGCGGAAATGTGGATTAAAATTAGGGATATATTCGCCAATCCAGAAAGATATAAGGAAGGAGGGATTAAATATAATGAAAAAGAAAAAAAGCTCGAAGTCAGGTCTCTACCAGCAACAGCGTATCGAAGTATCTCTGGTTTTGACTTAGAACTTACAGCCTTAGACAAAACAAATCTACTCCTTTTATATGACTATTTGATGGGAGTTCCGTCTTCCAGAGACTTCATTTTTTATGCAGATTTTATTCTTCAATTGAAAAATATAAATACAATAAATCCTCATTTGACCGCCAGAGATAAAATATATTTGAATTATGCGTTATTATCTTTAAGTTCTCAAAACAAAAATTTCCTTGCTAGTTTATTTCATAACAATAGTATTCACAAAAATCAAAATTATGAACTCTGGAATACCTTAAAGATTTATTTATATGAAGACAAATGGAACAGCGGAAGAGTGCCAGATACATCTATTGATAGTTTAGGTTTTTGGAATGATGATTTGCCTGTACAAAGTGACATCGTGACTGGTGAATTTCCAATAATTAAACATTAAAAAAATCGTGAGCAAACAAATAATGTCAGCCTATACAGGATATTTGCAATAGGCGGGATTTCATGCTCAGTTTGCCTTAGCTTATTGTCTCGTCCTAAAATACGTTTACAGTTTCTGAAAAAGGCATCGTTTCAGTCATTTACAAATAATTATTCCATAGCTGGTGTCTCACCAGACATTGCTACTAAGCAGGACCGAATTTGCTTTCAATAACAATTTAATTATATTCGTTTACATATTATTATAGATTATGCAAAACACTTTTTCGACTCATTGAAATTTGCTTTGTGTTTCATAGAAGCAGTGTCTGGTGGGACACCAGCCACGGAGTAAAATTCAGTACTATTTGACTATTTTGTGGTTCGTAATCCGCTTCTTTGACAAGCGCCAAACCTTTAGCAGCAAGCATACAGACCACCATTACAATGAGAGACGTTTTAGATAAAAAGCTTGACAAGATTTCAGATATTTGGAATAACTACATTTGGGAATATAAATTTTGCAACTCAAAAATAAAATTTACACCTGATGTTAAGTCAAACTACTTTGGCGACATATTAAGCTACTTCTCTGATACATTTAATCTTATATACAACCATAAAAAGGCGGACACATTTTCTGACAATATAGAGACTTCAATAAGTTTTTTACAAGCAATTTACATTCAACAAGATTTCATTGAAGAACTATTACACATATTCAAATGTGACCTCGACAAAGGAGATTTAAAAAAAGATAATAACTATTCTATAAATAGAGAACTTAGAAACGAATTGGTAGGACATCCTATAAGAAAGAGTAATATAAATGGGACCAGGCTATTGTTGTCTTCCACGATATTCAGCAATTCAACTAATGCAGACCAAATTTCGTATTTAAGATACCATTTGGACAATAATTATAAATTTGAAGAAGTAACGCACAATAAAGAGGATATTTTGAAAAGGCATAGTGCTTTTATTGAATTTTACTTTGACATTATTATAGAAAAATTAAAAGGCATACTGTCATTATTCAAAAACAAAATTGAAGAAATTGAAAAGGTAGTAGCTAATGCACCTTTTGAAAACGTTGTGAAAATTGTATCTGAAAGTTTTGAATATATTTTTAAGACAGATTATCTTTACAAGCCAGATATTTTAGTACAAGTTTACAAATTGAAAGCTACTAATCGACGTTATGCCAATGCAATTGAAATTTTTCAACGAGATTTGAACCAGTTTCTATTTGATAAAAAGCAGGACATAAATGAAATAATAAATGACACAGACAGACTCAGCTTTAAAAAAACAGATGAAAAAATCATAATGCCTGAAATAATATTTATCGAAAGCAATGATAAAGTTGACACAAGTAAAATTCCAGTTTCATATCACTATGAACTAGGTAAATTATTAGACAGAAGCGACTTTACTAAGTTTAGATTTTTTAGCTCTTTATTAAAAAGCAAGTGTAAGGACAAAGAACTTGTTTTGTCTGAAATCGAAAATATGGAAAGGAACATAGACAATACTTTAGAATACTATTGCTCATTTCATTTGGTGGATAAAGAATTAAATGGCGTGGAAAATGCCAGCCGCTAAAATGGGTTTGGCAAATGTTTGGAAGTTCAATTAATAGCATTGGTCTGGGGACACAGCACGGAGTAATGGTCTGTGTGCCACAGAATATGGTGAGGAGTAATTTTAATTTTGCTTAATCCTTCAATTATTTTTCATTCATATTGAATTGAATGTTATCTTTAACATCTTGTGAATAATTATCTTATTAGTTGTTCTGAAAACAATGAAGGAAAAAGGTTTATTATTTGATACACAAGTAGAATATGGTTCTAAAGAACATTTTTTTCATTTTTTATGGGGGTATTTGCTACCTTCTATAAGCATTCTTACAAATCAACGTAAGGCTCATGAAGTAGTGTATTACGTTGAAACCTCTGGCCCTATTATGGATGAGGTCATGACTGAAATTTTAAACCTCCTCAACATTCGATGTTCTATACTTTCCAAAAATGATTTTGCCTCTCTTCAGGATAAAGAAATTGTACCTAGATGGGATCTTTATTTATTACACAATTACATTCTAGATATAGAAAAAGGTGATTTTACACATATCTCCGAATTTCAGAAATCGACTCTTCTACTAAATATTCTTTCAGAAAAGAATTTTGAAAAAACCTTCCGAGAAACAATACTGGAAACAAGGAATTGTATTCTTTCAGCTGTTCAAAAAACAGAAACATATACTACCATACTTCAAGAGAATCGCAATCAAATTTTAGTGATTAAACGGTCTGAATCACCTGATTTTTACAGCCAAACAGGATCCGCAGAGATCAAGGGCTATGGCATGGACAGAAGGGGCTTGGTAGACATTGATGCGTTCATTAAAACAACAGAAAATTCACAACCTTGCATAGTAGCATACGAACCAGGAAGACACTCCATGGTGCACCAAATAAGTACGCTACATGTATCAAAGGGATTGATTGGAATAAAAGGTGCAGAATTTGCGAATCTTTTATGGATGAAAGAACAATCAAAAGTGCTATTAATAAGACCGGCTTCTATGAAAACGCCCCCCGTTCAAAACACATTAGCAGCACTGATGAATTTATATTTTACAGAGATCGTTAGTGAAGAAGAAAAATATCCAAGCTTATTAAAACTTAATATCGAAAAAAATCTATCATGAATCTTGCAACAAATGGCTCTCAATTAGATACTTTTTTACAAAGTTTAATCAATTCTTCCCCAGTTGAAATAAAGGAAATCGAATTCTCTGAACAATCAGACTGGCTGTATAACAAAGGTGCTCTTTCTCACAAATCAAAAGGCTTTTTTGAAATAGTTGGATTACTTGATTCTGAAAAGAAAGAACACTTAATGATGTACCAACCACAAAGTGCACTAACAGGCTTAGTGCTTTGTGTGAAAAATGAAACGTGTTATGTGTTGATTCAAGCGAGAATTGAACCAGGTAATATTGGAGTAATTCAATATGGTCCATCCATACAATCCACTCCCGCAAACTATATGGCTTTGCATGGTGGGAAACAAACCTCCGTTTTCGAACTTTTTAATAGTTACTCAAATACGGTTATTCCATTAAGTACAAGTATGCAACTGGACATTGGAACCCGTTACTTTCAAAAAAGCAAATGGCATAATTACGTTCTTGTGGATGATTTATTTGAAACAGAAAACCATTTGATATGGGCTTCTCTAGAGGCACTCCAAGACTGTTTAGGAAAAAGTAATTTTCTCAATATTGACCTAAGATCACTTATCGCCGTTTTTGATTGGGATAAACTTTTTGCAAATAACCTTCCCCAAAAACCATCTGAATCATTCATCATTGAAAATCTTTGGAAACATAAATCGACTTGGAAGTACGCTCATAAATTTGTACCAATAGAAGATCTTGGGTGTTGGAAAATAAATTCTCAAGGAATACGTGCGATTAGCAAAAATGATATTGGTGTAAAGTTTTATAAAACTACATGTGACACACGCGAGGTTCGTTCATGGTCGCAACCCTTAATTACCGTTGAGTCGAAAGGTTTGACTATTTTATTACTAAGAAAAATAGGAGAAGAACTCCAATGTCTTTTATCCATTAAAAAAGAAATTGGAATTGATGGTGGCTATTCGATAACCACCTCTTATAGTATAAATCCTGAAATGCCATTCGAAGAAATTACTTTTGAAAATAGTGAAACATTGGTTGAATACAATCAATCCGATGAGGGTGGTAGATTTTACAAAAACGAAATACTAAACCGTGTAGTACTTATTCAAAATGAAATCGCTTTGAAGGATAATCAATATTGGGTTTCCATGTCTGGTTTAAAAAATATTCTTCAGATGTCAAACATCGCTAGTATTCAATTAAGAGGTATATCTTCGGTATTGTTAAACTATTTGAACCCGTTACACCCTTTGGCGCAAGGCTCTAGCCTTGTGCCTATTATTTTGTAGCCCTCTGGGCGGATTGTACGAAGCCCTGTCTCAGCTGGCGAAAGTCTCCAGATCGTAGAGTAGATGCAAGTTTACCATTATTGGGTATGCAATCGTTTTATAAAAAGAATACAAAGCCCGTAAAGAAAGCAGATATAAGTGTTGCCAAAAATTATTTGAACGAAGATGAAATAAAACTATTGGGTTTGTTGGTAGAGCAATATTTAGCATTTGCCGAAACAATGGCACAGCAACGGTTTTCCGTATCGACACAAAAACATAGGTTACTGGACTTGGATTGTATATTCTTAAAAGAGCTGAAGAACGATTGCACGGTAGTATAAAACTTAAAAGTGAAGAAGGTATTGGAACTCAATTTGAAGTTGAATTACCTTATTAACAGAATCAATATATATAAAGAAATCATAAAATTTAACAACTACAAAAAAATAACAATCACTATAAAACAAAGAAACATCTAGTATTTCCTCTAGATGTTTCTTTGTTAAACTATTAAAAAAATTATTTTTGCAAAATCAATTTTTGAGTTTTAATTATTCCATTTGTTGTTATTTGAACTTGATATATTCCAGCTTGCTGTCCGCTTAAATCAATTAGAATACTTCCAGAAATAAGAGTTTCTTTTTGAAAAACAACTTTACCCGAATGATCAACTACTTTTACTATAGAATTTGAGGCAACATCAATAGAGGAAATACCTGTTGTAGGATTTGGAGAAAGTGTTACAGTATTTGCAAAAGAAAAACCAGAAGGATCTATAAATTCTTCATCAGCATGTCTTATCATACCATCAACTCTTGTAAAGATCCATTTTTGATTATCGGTTCCCAAATAGGGCCTTTGGTAGATACTATCGAAATTAGCAGTACCAGCTGCATGTATGCTATAACCACTTCCTTTATTAATAACTTTAAAAGAGCCATCCGTATTTGAAGTTACTAACCATTGTTGATAGTTATGTCCTACATAGCTCCATTGCTGTATTTTTGCTTTGTCGGCATTAGAATACCCTCCCACCTCTAAGCATTTTTCGCTATTTATACTTACGAATTTCCAAGTTCCAGCACCAAGATATTCTGCTCTCCATTTTTGATTATTTCCGCCGCCATAATTATATAAATGAACTCTACCACCATTATCTAAAGAAACTCCGAATACATCTAAACCTTTACCACTTTGTTTTCCATCAATTTTATAAACTGCTCCATTTACTAATCCAGTTGTAGTAGAAGGTTTTGTAAAACAGAATTTAGGAATACCTGGAGTTGGATCATAGACAAATACAGTATTATTGCATCCAACGTTGGAAGTTTGATTTTTTAAATAATTATAAGTACCAGAAGCACCTCCAGAACCATAGGCAATATCCATTTTACCTGTTACCGTTACTGTACCAAATTCTTTTGCTGAATAAGTATATCCTATTGGACCGACTGGTGTAACTCCACAAGATGGAGTCTCTGGAACTCCACAACCGCAATTACCAGGCTGAGTTTTAGCTGGATCATTAGGACAATTATCAACAACAGAAGGTTTCGTAAAACAGAATTTAGGAATACCAGGAGTTGGATCATAAACAAATGCAGTATTATTGCATCCTACATTTGTAGTTTGGGTTTTTAAATAATTATAAGTACCAGAAGCACCTCCAGAACCATAGGCAATATCCATTGTACCTGTTACCGTTACTGTACCAAATTCTTTTGCTGAATAAGTATATCCTGCAGGACCGACTGGTGTAACTCCACAAGATGGAGTCTCTGGAACTCCACAACCGCAATTACCAGGCTGAGTTTTAGTTGGATCATTAGGACAATTATCAACAACAACATTCTTTTTAGAAGCCCATACAATCGCTTTCGCAATCATCTTACCAAAATTTGAATTAGCAATGTAATCAGAGCCATCATGACCTAAAGCTGTATAAAAAGAGCGTCCACCCTTGTATTCCTTATACCAAGTAGTTGGACGGGCTTCATCATCAGGATTGCCTCCTGTAGCGCGTACTCTCAAGAGATTAATATTTCCATTAAAAAGATATCCTCCACAACCAGTATTTCTCCAATAATACCATTCCTCGCCTTTTGTCCAAGTAGCACCAAGATGATTTACAGTTTCATTTGATTGATCCAAAACATCCATAGTACCCTGTAACCCTTGAGTAGTATGATTTGGACAATTTTGTACTATAGCACCTACCAGATCATTAAACCATGGCCAACTTTTATCTCTGTATGTATCTGAAGCAGCATGTATACCCACAAAACCTCCACCATTTAAAATAAATTTTTCAAATGAAACTTTCTGAGCTGTTGACAATATATTATTGCCAGAAGTATTTGCCCAAACAACTACTTTATAATTAGCAAGGTTCGCATCCGTAAAATCAGCAGGGTTCTCTGTATTTACAGTAGTATAGCCATTTGTAGAACCCAATGCTGTAATCATAACTTTACCATTAGTAATAGCTCCTTCATGTCTATAACCAGTAGTTTTAGTAAAAACCAAGACTTTAAATGCTTGAGCGAATGCATTACTTGATACTGCTATAAATAAAACGCATAAAATGATTATCATTTTATGCGTTAATCTGCTTAATAATTTCGTTTTTAGAGATTCTTTTTTTTTCATAAGTAAGTAAGTTAAATGTTTAAATTTAACGGTTGATAAAAACTTGAAACTTCTTAAGTCTAATTCAATCAAAAAGTTGATTTCTAAAAAAGACATAATTAATAATAGTATTTCAAGTCAAAAACAACACGTTTGACTATAAAACGTTTGAGTGTAACTTATCGTAAACAAATAGCAAATAAATTAAAAGTTATATTTATTTTGTGCTGTGTCACAATGCTATTCAAATAAGGAAGGCTTTAATATTATTTAAAACTGCTTATCTTTCAATATTCATAAACTAACTTATTAGGTGTCAGTGTGAGTCTAGAGAATATTCATTATTTGAATAGCATTGGTAAGGGGACACAGCACGGAGTAGGACATAATACAAACAGAGCAAGAATAATATCTACACTTAATTTAATTAATGGACTGCTTTGTCCATAAATTTTCAAATTTTAGTATACACTTCATTGAAAGGAACTCTCATTCTATCACCCCAAACGCCTTGTTCATCTCTGATTCCGCAAGAAACTACCATATTGATTTCTGCACCATAAGGTAATTTCAATAATCGTTTAACTTTTCTACTATCGAAACCTTCCATAGGACATGTGTCATAATGTTCATTGGCCATTGCAAGCATAAATGTTTGTGCCGCCAATGCACAGGTTTTATGTACTACCACCCTTATATCATTTTCGGATACCTGATAAATAATTGGTCTGAAAATCCCAACGATGTTTAGTATGAAAACTCTGAAAAAACCAAAAATTCCAAAAAAGCGGGCATACAAGAAGGGCATTACAATTCCAAAATAGAGTTTCCATTTATTGATTCTTGTCCCTTGTTTCAAAGGTGGACTATTTTTTAAAATATTCTTAGTTTCTAACGCCAACATTTTCTTCGCTCTTTTTCGATATAGATCCTGCCTTGTTACAAATACTACAATTTGTTGTGCAGTGGTTGCCGCTTCTTGACTTAAACAAGCTATGGAGATCTTTTTTAAAAATTCTGGATCGGTTATATGGTAAAATTCCCAGAGTTGCATATTCGAACTGTTGGGCGCTAAGGTTGCTAGTTCAATACAATGTTTAACTTTTTTAACATCGATCGGGATATCTTTGTAATGTCTTACAGAACGTCTGTAATGAATAATTTCTTCTAGATTCATTAAAGTATGAATTATTTTTCAACTTAATTTGATGGGTCTAATGTACAGGCAAAATTTGTTTATAGGTTATACAATTATTTAATTAAGTTGTATAATTCCATTTGGAGTTATATTGGATAAAGAGTAAACCAGTTGCATCAGAATATAAAATAAGTTTGGTTAAACATGCTGTTAGGTACTCACAGTTATCCTTAACCTATCTACAATAGCAAAATTGTTTGCCGTAAGCTTTGCTTGAGCACTTAACTATATTGGTAGGCCTGTAGCCGGTACATTAGCACTATAGCTAATAGTGTGTCTACCTAAAAGATGGAACCTAGCTAAAAGCCCAGAAGAATATAAATGGTCTTCCGCCAATTTTTATTTGACAGGTAAAGATGAGTTTGATATATTGACTCATTATCTGGATAGGTTTTAAAGGTAGTGTTTCATAGTGACACAGCTCGGAGTAGGAATTCCATTATTTATAGACTAAAAAGATAAGTTGGAAACGGTCGATCATTTAATATGTTTACTCATTGGCCATTCCTACTACTACTAAAACCCAGAAAATTGCTCCAACAATTATAAGTGCAATTTGTCTTCCACTAAATGAGGTTTCTTCATCTACTATAATATTTGTCGCATTTTGCTTAGCAAAATTTAATGCTTTAAAAGGAGGAATTATAAATACAAAACTAAATACTGCAATTAACCAAAATGGATCAGGAAGCTTTGATAAAAAATTAGTAATGAAAAATAAAATTACAAGTGTCGTACTAGAATAACGTGCTTTATAGCCTGTACGTTTTGCAAAATTAAGAATCATATCAAATAAGGAATTCAAGAAAAACAAACTAAATATCGTCCGAACAGCAGGCATAATATCCAATTTGTCTTTTTGCATAAAAAATCTCCACGCTTTATATATCCACCACAATTCATAAGCTCCAAAAGATATGATTGATAAAAAGATAAATTTATTTAAACTTATAATTTGCTGGACTTCTACATCAGTAGTCTTCTCTAAGTTATCGTAGTTTCTTGTTTCGTTTGAGTCTTCCATGATTGATATTATAAAAATTATTACCTATTTTCTTTACTTTACAAGTTAACAAATCAGATTGAAGGAACAAATTGCAAACAACGAAAACTGAATTACATTTAAAATAAAACTCATGGTCTTTAATACAGAGCAAAAAGACCTACTCCTTGCTGTGTCACACAGCACCTGTCACTATGACACCTATTACGACTTAGGTTTGCAAGCAGAATGTGATTGCAAATTGGAGGATTTATAATGACACAAGCCGATTAGATTCTATTCTGCAATTGAACGGAAGAGAATTGCTATCTCATGCGGGAAAAATAAGCCACGAAAAAGCATTGGAAAAATCGGGTACAGAATTTGAAAAATATAAAGTAGCTGAAAAGAAAATTCAAAAAGAACAGCGTTTGAAAGAAATTGAAACGATATAGAGAAATTGAAAAAGCTGAAGGTAAATGAAATTTACAAAATAAAAATTAGAACGGGCTTTTTGTCCTGTAGTATTAAAAATGGGGTAAGAAATTTTCTTACCCCATTTTTTTGACATCAATTAGTTTACTACAAATCTTTTTGTAAAGGTGATTTTTCCTCCTACAAGTAAACTGTAAAAATACGTTCCAGAAATTAAATTTTTACGCTCAAGTGTGACGCTGCCTTCTTTATTTGACACATCAATAGTTCTTAATAATTGGCCTTCTGTAGTGTAAATTTCAATAGTAATTTTTTCATTACTTTCTTGAACAGGGAAATTTATGATTGCTTGGTCAGTCCAAGGATCAGGGTATAAAAAGAATTCTTCATCATGTGTAGGAGTAGATATAACTAATTCCTCTTCTTGATCAATCAAGATTTCATCACTAACCCTAGCGGCTACTGCAATTGGTATTAGCTTCCAACGCTGACTAGTCTTCACTGGATCTGCTATTGTACTTCTAGCACTTTCAATAGCATTTATTAGCACTGCATCCAATCGCTTGCCTAATGCATTCTGTGGCTCAAAGGAATATATACCATTGCCTAAAGGCACGGCCTTCCATTTTGCATTAGCAGTCCCTTCACTTTGATAGATATCGATTGCAGCATTATTATCAGTACTTGCTCCTACTACTCCTAAACGTTTTCCAATAGCATGCTGAGGCTCTAATTCATAGATATCACCGCCAAGGCTACTAAGTTTCCATTGCTGATTTTTATTACCATTCCTTGTAAAAATGTCTACGAGTGTGCTATTGGCTGCAGAAGCACCACGCACATCAAGACGTTTACCAATGGCATGCTGAGGCTCTAGTTCATAGATAGCATTTGGAATAATTCCAATTTCAGCCACTTGGATTAATTTCCATTTTTGACTATTTCCTGCATCAGCAGTTCTACTTCTGCAACTTTCAATATTATTTATTCGCTCTATATCCAATCGTTTTCCTAAAGCATTTTGTGGTTCAAAAGCATAAATACCATTTCCTAGTGAAATAGCTTTCCATATAGCATTTTGAGTTCCTTCGCTTTGGTAAATATCAACAATTGCATTTTGTGCAGTACTTGCTCCAACTACTCTTAAACGTTTTCCAATAGCATGTTGTGGCTCGAGTTCATATAAACCGTTTCCAACACTTACGAATTTCCATTGTTGATTTTTATTTCCATTTCTGGTATACATATCTACGAGTGTGCCATTAGCAGCAGCAGCACCGCGCACATCGAGGCGCTGTCCTAATGTATGTTGAGGCTCAAGTTCATAAATGGCCCCAGGAATAATGGCGCCTACTATCGTCTCTATAAAATTAGCTGTAAAGGTAGTGTTTGCTCCAGGAGTAGATATATTATGAGCTTGATTTCCATTATCAGACCATGAAGAAAATACATAGGTTTTCCCATTAAGCGTTTGTGGAGATACCGCTTCTAAATTTCTTATTATACCTTTAGCTCCATTAAAACTATAAGGGCTTTTCACTACCATTCCATCAATTTTAAGAGTTAAATTTGCTGGATTACTAGCTAAGGTCATAGTAGAGATAATTGGAACGATGTCTCTTGTAACGGTTCTTTTTGACCCTTTAGAATCAGTCACCGTCAGATAAATTCTAAATAGAACATTTGGAGAAGTCTCCATCTCTGTTGGAATAGTAAATGTACCTGATTTACTACCTGTGGTTGGATCTAGTGCAGGGTGCGAATGGTCTGGATCATCAAAGTGGTACAATTCAATCTTCCAAGTGAATGCGGAGGCAGGCAGATCACCATCTTCAGTATCTGTTCCACTTCCTGAATAGGTAATTACTTCCCCTCCAGAATAAGTCTTTCCAGCTGCAGGGCTAGAAATAGTAGGCATTGGAGCTTGATTATTAATAACAGTTAGTGTTGCGGATGAACTTGTTACTGTTCCTGCTGAATTACTAACCACTACTCTGAACGTGGCACCGTTATCTGCCAACGTCGAATTTGAAAAAATGTAGTCTGGAGAATTTGCTCCAGCAATACTAACTCCATTACGTTGCCATTGAAAGGAAGGCGTGGGAGTGCCAGAAGCGAAAACTTGAAAGGTAGTACTCTCTCCAATAGATATTGTCTTGTTGGTAGGTTGTACTGCAATAACAGGTTTACCATTACCAGTATATTCAACTTTCCAAAGTACGCCATTGTCGCTTGAGGTATTGCTTTCATTGCTACCTCCAGGAATTCCTCCTCTGGCAATAAAATATAAAATTCCATCTTTGCTTACTGCAACTTCCAATGGTCTGTCTATACCTGTCGCGAAAGTTTGTACAGTTTTCGTAGCTGGATCTAGTGTCTTGATGAACCCTGCACAATAATCTCCAAAGAAAAATTTTCCAATGTAAGAATTAGGGAATGTTGTAGTCTCAGGATTATAAAAGGATGCAGCAGTAATAGCACAAACATCTCCAGTATGCGGATATGCATAAAAAGGATCTTGGTAATTTGGGGGTGGAGTTTGATTCGTTCTAGGGCCTTCTATTTGCGGCCAACCGTAATTTTTACCAGCAGTTATTTCATTGATTTCCTCCCAAGCACCTGCTCCAACATCTGTAGAAAAAACTCTGCCAGTTCCATTTTGAATTGTTAATCGATAAGGATTGCGCAGCCCTAAAGCCCATATTGCTTTATTTTTACCTGTTGCAGTAGTAGTAAATGGATTATCAGTCGGTATAGTACCATCTTTATTAATGCGTAGAATTTTACCTTTTAAAGTAGCAAAGGATTGAGAATTGGATGCTACTGTACTCTCGCCAGTAGAGATATATAGTTGGTTATTTTTGATGGCTAATCCTCCTCCATTATGATATCCCGTGGTTCCTTGCACAGGATCTATATCGATAAGTACAAGTTCGGTAGAGGGAGCAGCTATATCCCCAATTACTTTAAATCGACTTATTCTGTTGTTTATTACCCCATTTAGTTTATGTGTATAATAGGTATAGATAAATCCATTTGTGGTAAAGGCGGGATCAACTACCACATTCAATAGTCCTCGTTCGCTAAAATTATCGACGTTTGGAATTGTTATTAAAGGAGTGTTAAGAATAGCTCCATTTTTAATAACGCGTATTCTTCCCAATTTTTCAGAAACAAAAACGCGTCCGTCTGGAACCACATCCATACCTACTGGATCAAGCTTAGTGGCCAGCTGAACTCCAGCAAAATTGGTTGGAAAAGTTTGCGCCAGAGCATTTTTAGTCTGTAGCGCAATAAACAATAATAGGAAGGTAATTACCCTCTTTGCTAAAAAGATTGTCCGTAGTTTTTTCATATTTCCTAATTTTTAGTTAACGTAAACAACATTATTGTAATTATTTTAATAAGTCAGATAACGTAAAAAAGTTGTCTTTTTAAAAGACTAAAGCTATTCTAAAAGTTAAACAATAAGCCGCTCTATATGGTAAACAATTATGTCGAATAAAATAGCTCTTTTTTTAATTTGAGCGGACTTAATACTCTTCAATGTACTAGAATCAATTGAAAATTCATAATTAAGTATTTAAATAAACAAGAATTTATTCTGGGGTAAATTTTTAGAGTACTAAAAGAGAACAAAAAATCGTGAGTAATTAATACCTATGAATGAATAACGATTCCTATCTATTATATAATTAGATATAGAACATATGACACGACCTTCGCTAAAGGTAAAATACCAATGCAGAACGGTATTGATTCGTTATATTAGAATTAAATCAAAACTTACTAAAATTTATATACTACCCCAGTTATCCTTAACCTATTTAAACAATAGCAAAATTGTTTGCCGTAAGCTTTGCTTGCGCGCTTAACTATATTGGTAGGCTTTTAGCCGAGACAATAGCACTAAAGCTAATAGCAAACAATGATAGCTAGTAATTACTCGATATCTATTATCTCACCAGACATTGCATTGCTACTACGCAGGACCTAGTTTGCTTTCAATAACAATTTAATTATATTGTTTACATATTATTAATAGATTATGCAATGCACTTTTTCGACTCATCGAAATTTGCTTTGTGTTTCATAGAAGCACTGTTTGGTGAGACAAAGCCCCTTGCAATTATTAATTTAAATTCAGAAATTTCATCTACGTAGTTATGCCCAATGTTATGGCTACTAGATTAACAAAACAATAACGAACAGAAAAAAATTAAATGAAACGACTTTTATTAATATTACTTACAACCATACTAGTAACCAATATTTCGGCTCAGACAGTAGACACTATTTCCTTTATAAAATCAAAGCGAATGTCAGATGCTGACTTGGCAAAAAAACGTGAAGGGACTTTTATTACGGGTATCCCAGACTTTTCTTCTGACCCAGTAACAGGATTTGGACTTGGTGCAAGGACAAATATTTATTGGAATGGCAAACGGACAAATCCATTTTTTGCTTACACACCATATCT
>JANOTP010000047.1:0-29001 GCA_031416415.1 Cytophagales bacterium
AAAATTAAATATTAAAAATTTAATTAGATTGTTATGTAATAAATACTAAAGATTTTACCTATTTTAAAAAACCTTTTAGTTATAAATTTATGCTAGACCCTAACAACAATCTTCTAAAACACTTGTTTGGTAATGTTTCCAGAAGATCTTGGGAACAAAAACAAACAATGGAGGCAACTACTTCATTAAAAACATTATTAGAAGCTATAAAAGGATCTGAAGATACTATTTCAAATGTTCTTCTCTCAACATTAAATTCACAACTAGAAGGAAATGCATTTTTTCCGTCAACATGGAAGTATAAAGAAATAATCCCCTTTTACACTAGTAGCGATACTATAAAAACCATATCGAATTCTATAAAAGGAGGAGTAGAAGAAATTTGGGTTGTATCTAACGCTCCTGTTTCCATGCAGGAAAGAAAGAATATTTCTTCAAAATTCACGAAAACCTCCATAACTTTTTGTGTAACTACTGATGCTGCTTCACTTTCAAATAATATTCAGACTATTAAACTACTACAAGAAAACAATTTTCTTGTAGTAGATGCGGGGACTTCAAACGAATCTATAAGTAAAAAACTCTACAAAATTGTTTCAGAGCTGAGCCGTGTAATCCAGTTTATAAAAGAAAGTAAAGAGCCTCCTGAAGAGCTTTTAAAACATATAATACTGGTATGGTATCCTGGGAATGATATAATCTCTGAGATGGCCTCTATTCGTTCGCTTCGCTACCTCTGGCATATTCTACTTGACTATTATTTTAAGCTAACCATTCCTGCAGAAATTCATTGTATACTTTCTGCTGAAATAGACTACCCGAAAAGCTTCATAAAAAATACTAGTCAGGCGCTTGCTTCGGTATGTGGAGGCTGTGATTCTTTTAGCATCCTATTTTCAAAAAAAGACGCTTACAATGAAATAAACAGAAGGATAGCTAGAAATATAAGTCATATTTTAAAAGAGGAATCAAAATTATATCACAGACCAGATGCTCTTTCTGGCAGCTATTCCATAGAGTTTCTAACTGAAAAATTTATATCAGAAATACTTCAGCAACTAGAAATAGATGGGTATAAAATAAAAATATCTCCTCTCCAAAGCCTTTTCAATACTAATTCCGCAAAAGAAAAAAATCATACCTCTAAGTTAAGTGAGTTTATAAAAGTAGGCTATGCTGCTGGAATCCCTCCTTATACAAGAGCACCGTATGCCACTATGTATACGCAAAAACCTTGGACTATCCGTCAATATTCTGGATTTTCAACAGCTCAGGATTCAAACGATTTTTACAGAAAAAATCTTTCTGCAGGTCAAATGGGACTATCTGTTGCCTTTGACCTTCCTACACATCGAGGTTATGATTCGGATCATTTTCGCGTAGTAGGAGACGTAGGTAAAGCTGGAGTAGCTATTGATACCGTTGAGGATATGAAAATTCTTTTTGACAAAATTCCATTAGATAAAATGTCTGTATCCATGACTATGAACGGAGCGGTTCTTCCGATCATGGCATTCTATATTGTAGCCGCAGAAGAACAAGGTGTTTTACCTTCTCAACTAAATGGAACAATTCAAAATGATATTTTAAAAGAATTCCTAGTTCGAAATACCTACATCTACCCACCTGGCCCCTCTATGAGAATAGTAGGTGATATATTTAAGTATTGTTCGGCAAACATGCCTAAATTCAACTCTATTAGTATTAGCGGCTACCATATGCATGAAGCAGGGGCTCCAGCAGATCTCGAACTTGCTTATACGTTAGCCGATGGGTTAGAATATGTAAGAACAGGAATTAAGGCTGGAATTGCAGTTGATGATTTTGCTCCCCGCTTAAGCTTTTTTTGGGGGATAGGAATGGACTTCTTTACAGAAATTGCAAAAATGCGTGCTGGAAGATTTTTGTGGGCTACTTTAATGAAAGAATTTAATCCACAGAATGAAAAATCATTACTCTTGCGTACTCATTGCCAGACTTCTGGTTGGAGCCTTACGAGTAAAGACCCTTATAATAATATAACCCGTACTACTATAGAGGCCATGGCAGCTGTTCTTGGCCATACACAATCTCTTCATACTAATTCCTACGACGAAGCTCTTGCCTTACCTTCTGAAGAATCTGCTAAAATCGCACGTGACACTCAATTATATTTACAAAAAGAAAGTGGCTTGTGCAATCATATAGACCCAATGGGAGGAGCTATTCTTGTTGAAACGTTGACAACAGAACTAATAGAAAAAGCGTGGAAACATATTTATGAAATTGAAAAATATGGTGGCATGACTAAAGCAATAGAATCTGGAATTCCTAAAATGAGAATTGAAGAAGCCGCTGCTAAAAAACAAGCTAAAATAGATTCTGGAATCGAAACAATAGTTGGTGTAAATAAATTCGTTTCTAAAAACATAGATAAACTGAAACTCCTAGAAGTTGACAACGAAAAAGTAATAAAAGAACAAACAGACAAACTAAAAAATAATAAAGAAACCAGAAATCAAGAAGCTGTAAAAATAGCGCTGGAGGCTATCACTTCTGCAGCAGCAGCTCAAAACGAAAATCTTCTTGAACTAGCTATTATAGCGGCTCGACTTAGAGCAACATTAGGAGAAATATCATTAGCTATGGAAAAAGTATTTGGCCGTCATCAGGCCAACTCTATGACAGTATCCGGCGTATATAAAAATGAAATGACTGACCAGAAAAAAATACAATCAATAATAAAACTTGCTATAAAGTTTGCTTCAGAAAATGGAAGGCGCCCAAGAATGCTAGTAGCAAAGATGGGGCAAGATGGACATGACAGAGGAGCAAAATTAATAGCCAGTGGTTTTTCGGATCTAGGATTTGATATTGATCTTGGACCATTATTTAGTACACCAGAAGAAGTCGCTAAACAAGCTATGGAGAACGATGTACATATTATTGGTATATCCAGTATGGCTGCGGGTCACAAAACATTGATTCCAGAATTAATTGCACTTTTGAAAAAAAATCATCGTGAAGACATTAGAGTCATAGTAGGAGGAATTATTCCTGAGAATGATCATGACTTTTTATATAAAGCTGGCGTGTCTGGTATCTATGGTCCTGGAACAATATTAGCTGATGCTGCAAAAAAATTATTACTAGATATGTTGAAATAATATTTGTCAAAGAACTATTTTTAATTCGCATTCATTGACAAATCATTGGACTACTCTACTCCTACCATTAAAAAAGCGCCCCAATATTTAGGATTATTATATTTGACATTAATAGCTTTTTTAGCTTCAATAAACGCTTTACGTTTATCACCTGTTTCGATCCATTTATTATAAAACAAAGTCATTAACGATGTGGTGACTTCATCACTTACTTTAAATAAACTCATTATAACAGCATCTGAACCCGCTACCAAAAAAGATCTCTGAAGTCCATATACACCTTCTCCCAGTTTCACTTCTCCTAAGCCTGTTTCGCAAGCGCTCAAAACCACAAGTTCTGTATGATCAAAATCTAGATTCATTACTTCGTATGCCGTTAAAATTCCATCTTCTCTATTAAATTCATTGACGTTGCCCGATTGAAGCAAATATCCACCATTCTTCAAAAGTAATCCAGACCTTAACAATGGATTTTGAACAGCTTTTTCAGATACCTCATCTAATAAATCTGTTGTGGGAGCATCGGCATAAAAAAAGCCATGTGTTGCAATGTGAAATACACGTGGACTATTTAATTTTTTCACTCTTTCCTCGATTGCTTTCTCCGTTACATACATTTCGGTTTTCCATTTACTCCCCTTCATTAATCTTTCCAATTGTTTCACTTCCTCCTCGGCTCCTTTCAATTGGGATGTTTTACGTAAATGAGTTTCTATGTGAATAGGATAATATAAGGGGTTACCGAAGAGTACAATAGTATTTTCAAATTTTTGAGTAACGCTTTTATTTTTATCTGATTTTTTAATAATGCTACGCGACAAAAGGTCACGGGTACTACTTAACAATAAAAGATTATTTTTATTTAAAATAAAATCATTCTCTGGAGTTCTAATTGTTTCAAGATTTAACTGATTATAAACACCATCTAAGGAAAGATATATTTTATCATACTCCTTTTTCATAACTCTTTTAATAGGCTCCCAAAATATAGAATAAGAAATATTATCTTCTACATCAAACCTCATGCAATTCCTGTAATAACGAATGTATTTAACATTCATATCTGACCCATTTTTCAATAAAACAAAATCAGGGTTACTTCTCGTATCTTGACTTACAGACATTACAGCATACCAAACTGTATCCGTAAAGTTTTTATCAAACATTCTAATTGGAACTACTTCAATGGCAACTTCACCTACTTTTAAAACCTTTTTCAATTCTTTCCACTCATATAAAAACTTTTTCTCATAAAGATTCGCAAACAAATCAGAATTGGCATTAAGTGTTTTTTCTAACTCTTCGATTTCATTTTCAAGTTTGGGTAAATCTATATTACTTTCTTTTCTTTGATTCACATTAAGAGACAGTGAAGTAGTTAAATTCTCTTTTTTCTTTATCCAATTTTCATAATTTTTAATAAGAGTGGTATCTCCACTTTTTAAAATACGCTCTCTGACCTTTATAGAGGCTGTCAATAAAATTGCTTTAGTTTTTAAGGTAATATTATAAACATTCCCTATCATATCAGGGTAACTATTATTTTGTGTAAATGCCAGTGTTTTATAAAATTCATAATCATTTTTTACTTTTTCCCAATATTTTGCTTTCCCTCGTTCACTCAATGTTGGAAATATTTTATCAAGATAGGCTAATGATTTCTGAACAGTTTCCTCGGCACCTAAAACAGAATTTTTAATATCGCCAAGACAATAATACATTTGAGCACTTCTACCAAGAGCTTCTACATACCCGGGATGATTTTCATCAAATAAATAAGAAAATATATTTTTCGCTTTAATAAATTGATTATTTGCCTCTAAATATTTTTTCTTTAAATAATAAATGTCTCCTTTTATATAACTGATTCTAGCTGTATGAGCGTTCTGCTCTCCTAATTTAGAGATCCAAATAGCATTTGCTTTATCCAACATTTCTGAAGCTTTGTCAAGACTTCCGTCTTCAAGATAAAATACCGAAGCATTTTCGAGTGCTTCTGCATATGGCGGGCTATTTTCACCAATACTTGAACTGATAATTTTAAGCGATTCATTAAATAAATTCTCAATCTCAGTCTTATTTTTTTTATTGAAATGTTTTACTAAAGCCAGTTCATTCATAGCTTCAGCTACAAAAATATGATTGGGTCCATAAACCCCTTTCGCAATGTCTACTACTTCTTGCCCTATTTTTTCTGCTTTTTCATAATCACCGATTGATGCATATAATCGTTCAAGTAATTTCATACTTTCAGCATGTTTACTTGATCTTTCTCCAAATTTGTCTTTGGAAATAACCATCGCTCTATTTATTAAATTTTCTGCTTCAATATAATCTCCAGTAACAAACCGCAAAAAGCCTAATAAATTTAACGGGTGAACTAATGCACTACTCGTTAAACTATATTTTTTTTCTCTAGACAAAAGCATTTCCTCAAGAAACTCGCCTGTTTCAATATATTTACCTCTATAAATATTAAGCTCTGTTATCTCTTCACTCGTAGAAGAAAATTTAACATCTCCATTTTCGGATTTTCGTGTAAGCTTATTAGATTTTCGCAAAGAAACTTCTGCATCTTCAAATAGACCTAATAAAATTTGCAATTTTGCCTTGCTTTCAAAGGCATGTGCTTGATCAAGCCGATCTTTTGGAGCCCCTAACTCTTGGAAAATCTTTATTGACTTATCTAACTTTACATCTGCCTCAATATACTTCCCTGTTACAATATCCACATTAGCATATTTTTCAAGACTAATAGCATATTGTATAGAATTTATTGAATATAATTTCTCTATTTCTGCTAACATTTCTTTAGCAATAGCAGATGCTTTTTCAAAACGATCAGTGAGTAGGTATAATTTTATTTCTCCATAATTATACCTTGGATAATTTCTATTTTTATGCCCAATCTCTTTTTTGATAATTTTCTCAAGGCTATTTGCATAAATTGATTCTGAAATTTTAAATTGATCGCCAAAAAAAACATAATGTTCCGCAGCATCTAACATTAACATATGATAAGCGGGAGCTTTGTCACCTAACTTTTGTTTTTTAATTGCAATAGCATCAAACAAACATTTCTCAGCTTTGTCTAGTTTATTATTTTTCATATAAACATCGTACAATACCAGCAATGCATTTGCTCTTGCCATGTGATCGCTTGGTAGCATATCAAAATCGGATAGAAAAGCAACTAAACTATTTTCTGCTGTTTTCCATTCTTGATTCAATATATCTCTTCGTACATCAATAAGATTATTTCTATGATACGCAAAACTCTTTCGTCCATAATATCCTTTTATTTTAGCATCAACATCATCATTTTTTATTTGAGCTTCTTTATTTTTTTCTAATGTTTTCAATATTGGAATTAACGACTCTTCTATTATCATCAATAGTTCGGCATCAGGCTTCATGAAACCAATAGCAACAGCTTCTGCTTTTCGTAATTTTTTCTCTACTTCATAATTATCGTCTTTATCCAAAGCGATCATAGCTTCCAAGTAAAGAGACTCTGCGTATGCACCTTCTTTTGGACCCATTGTTTTTTGAATCCAATCTTGATTTTGTTCCAAAAGTAGAGTCGCAGTTGCATATTCTCCATTTTCGATAAATACGGAGGCTTCTATATTAGCCATTGAAGCATAAATTTTTTGACGTAATAAGGTTTCCTCGTTAGAATATTTTACAATTTTTTCTTTCCCTTTTGAATCTTTACTAGTCTCTTTAATTAAAAAACTTTCATTTGTAGCCTTCATTAAGGGAGCAAACTCCTTAGCTACTTGGTTGAGATACCCTAGACTAGATTTTATTTTTAAATAGGATAAATTAATTCTATTTATGGTATACAGATCTGTCACTTTCCTTTCTAATACAAGCTTTCTCGCTATTAAATTATATTCTTCAGCAGAAATAAATTCTGAATAGGATATATAACTTTCCGT
Source organism: Cytophagales bacterium (assembly GCA_031416415.1). Classification (GTDB taxonomy): domain Bacteria; phylum Bacteroidota; class Bacteroidia; order Cytophagales; family Cytophagaceae; genus JANYCO01. The sequence goes on from JANOTP010000047.1 coordinate 7,091, forward strand.
AACCTCATTTAAGGACTTTGCATATTGATTGATATCAGTTTTATTGGATGCTGACATTATTTTTATTGCATCTGCAATAGTATTTTTGAAAAAATAAAAATTGCCTAACGCTACATAAAATTTAGCTTCGAGTGCTACTACTCTTGCCATGGGAAGGCTTTGTTCTCCAAAAATAGTTTTAATTTCTAAATGCTGAAGCTTTGCCTTTTCAAGACCAACTTTATAATCTCCAATCTGGTAAGCGTATTCAATATTGGCAAATTCTAATTCCAAATTTATTTCTTTTTTTGCAAATCCATTTTGAGAAACAAAAAATGTACTAAATAAAAACAAGAAAAGATACTTTTTCATAAGTGTGTGTTTTCAATTCTAACAATCGTGTACTACAAGCTATACAAGCCAATTGAGATACTAAAAGTAAGTAAAATTCCAATGAAAGTATATGGAGCTTATATAATTATTGATTAAAGACTATCGAATAAAATCATTAATTAGTAATGAAACCTCCTTAGACCTATTAAATACCATAAAATGGCCGCCCTTCTCAATCGGTATACACATATCAATATTGAGAATAGGGAAAATTTTATCTTGGGTTCCATGAATATGTAATGGTATTATTCCAGTATCATTTTTCCATTTCATAATACAATCAATTGCCCAAACCATAAACAATGGATTTGTATCGTCGATAATTTTCTTTAATAAATGACGCTCTTCTTTTGATTTTATTCCAAAATAATAATTGGCCGTAAGTTTATTTAAAAACAATAAAATGGAAGCTGGAAATAATTTATGCAGTTTTAGTTTACTTACTACTTTAAGCTTCCAATCTAATTCCTTTTCACTTTTAATACTTGATAGTATAATAATTTTTTTGACCGAAATTATTTTAGCTATTTCCTGTGCAATTATACCACCAAAGGATACACCTATCAAAATCACTTCTGAGTTTTTGTCAATTTGATTCACAAGCCTTTCACAATAGTGCTTAAGAGGTTCATTAACAAAAGGTATTTCCCAATCAATATGGTGTTGAAAAGAGTGATCTACAGTCAAATTCGTAAAAACTCTTTTATCTGCTCCTAGGCCACTTATAAAATAAATCTTACTTTCCTTCATAGCAAGTATTAATAGCTTTTAAAAATTTTAGCATACAAACTAAATAAAAAATCCCCAAACTATGTAAGGGGATTTTTTATTTAACAATTAGTTAATTATTATTTCTTATAATAAAAAGTTGCTTTCTGATTTTCAATCATCAATTCAAAAGCACCTTCTTCTGTTATTGTTTTTAAATCAACTCCAACAAAAGCCAAATCATCTTTAGTAAGTTCAAAAGAAACTGATTTTGATTCACTAGGATTCAAAGCGATTTTTGTAAACTTTCTAAGTCTTCTTTGAGGAGGGGTAATGGAAGCATATACATCTTTAGTATATAATTCAACAGCTACTTTTCCTTGTCTGGCACCCGAGTTTTTAACATCAATAGTTACTGTAAGTTTTTCATCACCCGCAATTGTATCTTTGCTAAGTTTCAAATTAGAGTAATTAAATGTTGTATAACTCATACCATGACCAAATGGCCATTGTGGGCGATATCCAGTCATTGTGAATACTCCAGGAATTAGTTCTTCTTCAATTTCTGAAAATTTATAATCGTACGACATCACCATTCCTGTATAGGCTGGGTAAGAATAGGGAAGTTTACCATTTGGATTATAATCGCCAAAAAGAATATCTGCGATAGCAGGACCACCTTGACTTCCTGGCCAGTAAGCTTGAAGTACGGCTTTCATACCTGGCACTATTTCTCTTATTACTCGAGGTCTTCCCTCTAACAGTACCAGAATTACTGGTTTATTAGTAGCAATTGCTACTTTCGCAAGTTCTAATTGGTTTTTATCTAACGTAAGATCAAATATAGTTCCTGGAGTTTCCGCATAGGCATTTTCGCCAAGACAAAGTATAATATAATCTACTGATTTTGCTTTAGCTGTAAGTGCAGCAAGATTATATTTCTCACCATTTGTCAAGAAATTCTCAGCAAGACTTACCACATTTTTTTCGCCAATTTTATCTGTGATTGATTGAATAACATTTTTATAAGAAGAAGGATATTTACTAGCATCCACACCTTGCCATGTATACGACCAACATCCGTTTAAGGCTGTAAGACTAGAAGCTGCAGGACCAGCAATTAATACTTTTTTATCTTTAGAAAGTGGTAATACTGGAGCACCTTTTAAGGAATCATTTTTCAATAAGGTAATTGCTTCTCTTGCGGCTTCCAATGCTAACACTTTATATTCAGGAAGTCCGAAATTTTTCTTCGCATCTTCTTCTCCATAAGGATTATCAAAAAGTCCCGTTTTAAATTTCAGATTAAGAATACGTGTTACCGATTCATCAATTCTTGCTTCGCTTATTGTTCCTTCTTTTACTAATTCCACTAATAATCTAAAAAATGAATAATCATGTGGTACCATACTCATGTCTATACCCGCTTCAATACCCATTCTCACTGCTTCTTTAGGACTAGTAGCTATTTTATGACGCGTATGTAAACGAATTATATCTTCCCAATCCGTTACGATTAATCCTTTAAAACCTAGTTCTCCTCTTAATACATCTGTCAATAAATATTTACTAGCGTGTACCGGAACACCATTAATTTCTCCAGAGTTGATCATAACTGTAGAGGCTCCAGCATTAACTGCTGCTTTAAACTGTGGTAAATAATATTCTCTTAATTGTATCTCGGGAATGTAAGCTGGAGTTCTATCCTTTCCTGATGCAGGAGTAGAATATCCAATAAAGTGTTTCATGCAAGAAGCTACAGCAGTTGTCTTATTAAGACCATCTTCTTCGTAACCAGAAATTGTAGCTGCTCCCATTTGAGCAATGATGTATGGATCTTCTCCAAATGTTTCTGGAAATCTAGCCCACAAAGGTTGGCGTGCAATATCTAAAACGGGGTCAAAGTTCCAACGAATACCAGAAGCTCTTGTTTCTTTAGCAGTTACTTTTGCTCCAGCTTTAACCAATTCCACATTACGTGTAGCGGCCTCTGCTATATTATGAGGAAATAAAGTAGATTCCTGCGTAAAAGTAACACCGTGAATAGCATCAATACCATAAATAACAGGTATTTTATTTGGCGTCTTCATGGCAGCATCCTGAATTTCTTTAATTAACGAATGCCATTTTTCTACTGTGTAAGCAGCTGGTACGGCATTCAAAATTGAACCAACACCATATTTCAATACAGCAGTATCAAGTAAAGCAGGGTCAATTGAACCATCTTTACTTCCATAACCGTCTTTTAATATAACATTTACATTTACCTGTGTCATTTGCCCTACTTTCTCTTCAATAGACATTTTACCCAATAAAGCGGCTACACGTGGATCAACATCATAGGTTGTAGTAGATACTTCTGGACCTTTGTTGTCTCCTCCCTGCTTTGAACAGGATAAAAGCAACACTACGGCTGCTAAATAAAACACTGAGGTGAGTTTTTTCATGATTTTTAATTAAAATTTAAGGTTGCTATTAATTGAGTATTAGGTTTTATTTTTTTTTCGTATTAAGTTTAAAATCCTGCCTTTACACTACTTTCTATTGATTAATTCATATACTATCTCAACAAATGTATTTTAATATTCTATCACAACCAAGAAAAAAAGAAAATATTTTATTTATAAAAAACTGAATATCAGATAAATAGACAACATTCAATTCGTTTCAATACCAAAAATGGTAGTTATAATTATAGAATAATTGATTCATTAAGAATTGATTGAGACTTAAACGAATAAAACGATTAATCTCCTTACTACCAAGATTTGTTTGTTAAAAATAGCTTAATAGTACTTGTCCAACTTGAGTCTTAAAACCCATAGAAAATAAAAAAAGTCGAAAATAATTTAAAAACAGATTTTATCGAGCCTCAGCAAATTTCTGTTCTTTTGTTATTAACTCTCCATTTTTCAAAACAGGAATAATATTATAAACATCTCTCTTCAAACAGAAGTCTATATCTTTGATGATAGACAATCCTTTTAATCTTTTTGCATGCGAAGAATTTTTCAAAAAACCCATCATGTCATCTTTTGCCATTCTATACAGTGCTAATGCAGCAATGGATGAGTCATTTTCAATATCAAACGACTCACTTAACATATCTACCAATGCACCTGCGAAAATAGTATCTTCCAAGTTTACCATACCTTTCCAACCTGCACATAAGATCATTACATCGTGTGGTTGATTGATAAGATATTGAGCTACTGAGGATATATTTAAAAATGAACCAATTACAACTTCTTCCGCATTTACTGACCTAGTTATTGCTAAGGTGCCGTTTGTGGTAGTAACCGCTAATTTTTTGCCAGCTAAACTACTATCCATATAGGTAAAAGGTGAATTACCAAAATCAAAACCATCCACGGTTTTACCATCCCTTTCTGCTGCTGCTAAATAACCTTTATCTTTTAGTGCTTGGCACTCTTCGACAGTAGCTACGGGGGTTATACTTTTAATGCCATGAGCTAAAGCGGTGGTCATGCAGGAAGTAGCTCTTAAAATATCTACTACTACTACTATTTTATTTTCAACGCCGTATGTCTTTACAAGATCGGGAGTAAGGCAAACTTCTAGATTTTTCATAGGTCCTAAAATTCAGGAATGTTATTTTTTCAAAAAAGGCATTTTAACTATTTGTGCCTTGTACGCTTTGTTTCTAATGTATATGAAAATTTCTTTACCAAGTTGTGAGTATTCAGTTTTAACATACCCAATTCCTACCGCCTTCGACAATGTAGGTGACTGTGTACCAGAAGTCACATGTCCAATTAGTTCATTTTTTTCGTTAAGGATATCATAATGACCACGTGCTATACCTCTGTCAATCATTTCAAAACCAACCAATTTTCGTGAAACTCCATTTTCTTTTTGAGAAAATAGCAAATCAGAATCTGTGAATTTCTTAGTGAATTTCGTAATCCAACCTAGGCCTGCTTCTATTGGAGAAGTAGTATCATCGATATCGTTGCCGTATAAACAAAAACCCATCTCTAATCTCAACGTATCGCGTGCACCAAGACCGATGGGCTTAATACCGAACTCAGCACCTGCTTCAAATATTTTATTCCAAACACTCTCAGCATCTTTTGAATCTAAAAACAATTCAAATCCTCCAGCTCCAGTATAACCTGTATTTGAAATATAAACATCTTTAGAGCCAGCAATTTCACCTTTAGTAAAAGAATAATAAGGTATGGCTGACAAATCAATATTCGTTAATTTTTGAAGTGTTGGAATAGCTTTAGGGCCTTGCACTGCGAAAAGGCAAATCGCAGAAGAAATATTTTTGATCACTACATTATCATTGTTGTGCTGAACAATCCAATCCCAATCCTTTTCTATGTTAGAGGCATTTACAACAATCAAATATTCATCTTTTGCACAGCGGTAAACAATAATATCGTCTACTATTCCTCCTTTCCCATTGGGAAAACATGAATATTGAGCTTTACCAATCTCTAAAACTGAAGCATCGTTAGTAGTTATTTTTTGAATTAACGCTAAAGCTTTTTCACCAGAAAGTACAAATTCTCCCATGTGTGAAACATCAAACACTCCTACAGCATTTCTAACGGCATGATGTTCTTCCAAATCCGAACTATAACGTACGGGCATATTGAATCCCGCAAATGGAACCATCTTCGCTCCTAATTTTTCGTGAAGGTCATTCAAGGCGACCTTTTTTAATTCTACTTGTGTTGTATCCATTGTTTAGATTGTAAAAGTACAATAAAATTCAATCAGGTCGAAATATAAGACGATTTTTCATCCTTATATTCTACTAATTCTTAAAATAATTTTAATTGCTTTGGCTTTAACTTAAAAGTTAGCCTATGTAAAGGAGAATAACCATATTTTTCAATAGCATTTCTATGCAGTTCAGTTCCGTAGCCCATATTCCTTTCCCAACCATATTCAGGGTGCTGTTGGGCAAACTTCGTCATTAGTTCATCACGATAGGTTTTTGCGAGAATAGAAGCCGCTGCAATGGAAAGATATTTTCCATCACCTTTTACAATGCATTCATGAGGAATGTCTTTATAATTTCTAAATCGATTTCCATCGATCAATAATAATTCTGGAGTAAAATTTAGATTATCCAAAGCAACATGCATTGCTTTGAAAGATGCATTAAGTATATTGATCTTATCAATTTCCTTTTCCGAAACCTCTCCTATACAAAAAAACAAAGCTTCTTTTTCTATTTCTACTCTAAGGCCTTCTCTTTGTATAGCAGAAAGTTTTTTTGAATCGTTAAGAAGTTTATGCTTATAATTTTTGGGCAAAACTACCGCCGCCGCTACTACTGGTCCTGCAAGGCAACCACGACCTGCTTCGTCTAGACCCGCTTCTGTTTTATCTTTAGTAAAAGAAGATTTAAGCATGGGTAAAGATAAATATTTATTTGAAATTATATATATCAAATTGCTGGGATCTATTAACCACGAATCCACATGAAATTATATAATTACTTATTCTAGCCCTCAATTTTATGAAGACCTATAGGCCATCTCGTTTTGAGATTTAGAATGTGGCCCTAGAAACACTCTTGCATAAATTCTTATAATAGACAAACCATCGATCACAAAAAGCAAAGAGATAGCTGATGCTAACCCTAACTGGTGTTCTTGAATATGAGAAAAAACAAGATCTTCTCCAATAAATGTAGGGGTTATGGGAAAGCCTGAAAGTCCCAAACAACAAAGAAAAAACACTGCAGATAAAATAGGATGTTTGTAAGAATGACCATGAAATTGATCTAGGTCAATATTGCCTTCCAAGGACTTCAACCTTTCTAAACAAATGTAACCAACTACGCCTGAAACAATAATACCACTTAGGTAAACCAGAGTTTCATGATAATCAAAATGCTCGTTAAAAGAGATCGCTAGTGCTACCCAAAAATGGCTCATTATAATCAAGGAATAACTCAAACGAGCTAGTTTTCTTTCTGTAAAAGATTTAAACACCATAACCAACCCTAGCAAAGCAAAAAAGACAGGTAAGGACTCATAAATACTTGGATGAATTAACTCTTCATTGAACAAACATATAAAACCAATAATATAAGCTGGAATAAAAAACAACAATACTTTGTTTACCGAAAAAAAAGTAAGCTTTCTACCTCCCCATTTTAAAGGGTTCCATAAATATTGATACATAAAAGAATCAAGGTTCCATTCTTTTAATGATAATATATATAATGAATAACTTATTTTTTTAGGAATAGAATCTTCAATTGTATGAGGACGAGAAGTGAAATTATAAAACTGCTCACGAATCATATAGGTGACTGCAGAAGGAGAAAGTAACAACTGATAGGTTCTCAAAAAAGCATTTCCTGCAAAGTGAATCAACGCTAAATTATCAAAGCCCGCCGCAACTTCTATAAATATTAATCCTATTTGAGCAGAAGAAGAATATGCAATTTGACTTTTTACGGAAGATTGTACCCTAGCAATTCCAGTACAAATTATACTCGTTAACAATCCCAAAACCGCAATAAGAATTCTTACCGAAAGTTGATGTTCCCAGAAGGGGTACATTCTTAATAATAGGAACACTCCAATATGAACAGAAAGAGATCCATAAAAGATAGCACTCGAAGGCGTAGGTCCTTCCATGGCACGAGGCAACCAAGAAGAGAAAGGAAGTTGTGCAGATTTTGCAGCCGCAGCCATTAAAATCATTAGTGAAATGAAAACTCCTGTAAGGCTATGCGAATCTATATAGGAATGCACCAAAGCATCGTTGCTAAATTTCATAAAGGTAATATTCTCATTCCAAAAATGATGGCTCATCCACATCGCTAAAATTAATCCTACGTCAGCTATTCTATAAATTGAGAATACTTTTACAGCATTCTTTACAGGCAAATATCGGTTGCGATAAAAGGCAATTAATAAAAAAGAAGAAACACCTAAAATTTCCCACCCAATAAACAAGGTTTCCATGTTACCAGATAATATCACCAAATTATATCCTAAATAAAAGAATAAGATTGTACTAAAAAATCTTTTATATCCACTTTCTCTATGTAAATATGTTCCACTATAAGTGACTACTAGAAAGGTTAAAAAAGCACCAACAAATAAATAAACTGCGGAAATTTTATCGAAATAAAAATCAATATAAAATTCATACCCTGATGTTTTAACTAATACAATATCTTTTATATTAAGCGTTGGATAACCCTCTCTCAACCAAAAGCAAATAAAAATCAGAAATCCAATAAAATGCAATCCGACTATGAATGCAGCCACACCGGAAATCAATCTTTCCTTTTTAGGAAGTATCAAGCTAATTAAAAATCCCGCTAATGGTATTAAGATAAATAAATTTAGAATTAGATTCATGAGTTAAGAAATTAAATATACAGGTAAATTTTCTATGCTTTTACTATTCTCAAGTACTGAATTAAGATCAGTAACAGTGATAGTGTTTTTCTTTAGTGGATGAAAAGAAACAAACGATTCATTTTTAAATTCAAAAAATTCACTCGTTTCTGGATTCATAACTACTAGATGAAACCAATTATTCTTATACCATTCATAATTGGGAAGTTTTTGAATTGTTTCAAGTACAACCTCTGGAAAATGTTCTACGATTACCAATAATCTAATTGGATCATGTGATTCAATCATTTGACTTGGTAGACCTGGTCTCAAATCTCCATCAATGCCATTAGATACACCAAAAAGTCCCATCACATTATGAGGTAATTTTGTACCAGCACCGAGTTTCTGATTATCTACCCTTGCAAAATAATAACTCAAGTTAATACCTCCACAAACTGGTGCTATGGGTTTCATAATATTGAAAAGAAATTCCCCATCTAAATCTGTTTTATAATTATATGAATTAAGAAAAGATCTTCTATCTAAGAAAAGTCCTTTTGTAAGTTCTCTCCTTCCAATTATAGTAAGTGCAACAGTCGCATGATCGAGTTCTGGACGTGGTTCAAATACCGAAACAGATCGAGTTCTAATTTTTTCATGAATACTCTTAGGACTAAATTTTGTATTGATTGATTCAAATCTTCTTGATCTTTCTTTAGAATTTAAATCAAGTGCCTTTTCAAAAGTCTGATGATTTATTTTATGTTGCTCCAAGTGTAAGGATGATAATAAATCTTCATCGAAAAAAATAATATCATCACGTGTAGTATCATGAAGCCCTCCAACAAAACGAGTTTCGTCGGGAATTAAAATACCCCTCTCAGCTAATAACGCTCTTACTTCAGGGTGATTTGCCATAAAAGAAAGAACCCTTGCATTTACAGATCCTGGTCTACAAGAACAAGCACCACAATCCATCGTAGCATAAAATGGATTATTTACACTACTTGCTCCATGACCAATTACATAAACTATAGAAGCAAAATTTTTAACTAATGCAATACTTTTCAAGAGATCTTGCACACGTTGAACCATCTCGGCAATGGTAAAACCAATTTGCAATTCATTTTCTCTTTGTGTAAGATCAGTATTCACAATCGTTAGCTTAGACGCCTTGTTCATGTGCTTAAATGAAGAGGCCGCAGCCGTACTCATCGTAGGTCTAAAAATATTAAAAATTAATCTTAAGGCAGATTCGAACCCAAGAGTTTGAGAAATCAACCAACCCCCGAAAAGCGAATTGGCTTCTTTATTAAAATGGACGTCTGTTTTTCTTTTTCCATTTACGCCCAATTCTTTTATCAAATATTTTGGAGTAACTGGTGCAGGACATAATTTTGTATAGAACTTCCCTTGTTCTGGTTGAAAGAAAAATTCTACATTAAAAAAACCTGGTGTACCAAATGTTTCACAATTTGTATCTAATTTTTCAAGGTAATCTCGTAAAGAAATTTCTCTATCGTCAATACAGAACATTGCTTGAAAACTACTAGTTACTATTTTTTCTGGAGACTTCTTTTTATTCAAAAGGCCTGCCAATACTTCGTCGTAATAGGTCCATTCAAAGGATTCTTGCCATATAGTCAAGACCGCATCAAGTTCGGTTTCTTTTACCTCCGAAAAAAGCTCAACTGGTTTTTCAGTTAGTCTTATTCCCAAAGGAGACCAAATATTTATTCCAAATTGCATATCCAAAGCATCGATTTCAAATAACAATTCAAGCGTTATCAAATCCTTTAAGGAAATTTTTCTTGTATCTATTAGACTCTTCGGATTATTTTCTATAACAGAAACCATACCCGACCAACCTTGATGCGCAAATTGTTGGTCAAATAAATATTGGCTATAAAGTGATTCGTCACCAACTACTATTTTTAATAAATTCTCTAGTGAACAGTCTCCCTTTAACAAAAGATTTTTTGCTCTTTTAGTTCGAAAAAAACTTGTGAAACTATTTTCTTCTAACTCTTTCACAGAAGCTAAAAAACCATTTTCCCAAACTGGAAAATTCCATATAGAAATACCCTGATCTAGATAGCTACACAAAATTCTAAATAGAATTGGATGAACTAATGAATCCAAATCTATTTTATATTCTTTTTTCCAGTTCGCTCTTAATGATCTAATCCTTGCTGCTGGCAGGTTCTCATATTTTTTAGAAAGCGCTCTTTCTTTCCATAATTTTAAATTATCAAGACCCTTTTGTTCTGTAATTATTTTATCTAAAACATCTTCTCTTACTCGCCCTTGTTTATAAAGAGCTCTGAATTCTGTGAGAGAAAGGAACACTTTATAACCAAATATTTCAGAAGCTGTAGTAAGTGCTTTAAAAAAATCCATATCCTGAAAAGCTTCCAGATTATTCTGAAAAATAAAATCTTTGAGTGGTGCCTGAGCGGGCAAGAATTTCTTCAACTCTTGAAGAGTTTTCTGCTCATTAAAAGGAATGGCTTCTTTTGTCATATAACGCTATTATAAATCAAACTTCCTTAGAAAAAAGTCTAATCATTAAATTATGAAGGCAAGTAACCAAAAGATTCTGTAGCAATATTGGGGGTAAAAAAGACTCATCTTTTCAAATGAGTCTTTTTACAATAATTTCATAAAAAAATTAACGTTATTAAAATACTTAAAAAAACATAGCGTATTACAATACTTTAAACTCTATTCTTCTATTCTTAGCACGATTTTCATCTGTGCTATTTGACACCATTGGTTTGGTTTCGCCATACCCTTTAAATTTTAACTTACTGGCTGATACACCAACACTAATAAGGTAATCGAATACAGCCTTAGCTCTTTTTTGGGAGAGCTCCATATTGGCTGCATCAGATCCTACATCGTCGGTATGTCCCCCCAGCTCTATTGAAACAGTAGGATTTACAGACATAAAGGCTACTATATTTTCCAATTCTGCTGTTGACCTATCTTCTAATTCGTAAGAATTATTTTCAAAGAAAATATTATTTAATACAATAGAAGCCCCAGCTTTAATTGGGTTGAGATAAATATCTAATGCCAATGGATTAAATACTGTTGGATTTTTATAATCAAAAAAACTACTGTGAAATAAATAGCCTTCTTTACTTACGTTGAGTGCATATTCCAAACCTTCCGTAAGCACGAGCATATACTGACCGTTAACAGGATCAGAGCCTACCTGCTGTTTTACTAAATTTGTTTTAATATCAATAAGCTCTATTTTTGCAGACAATGGTTTTTTAGTTACTGCATCATAAACAGTTCCTTTTGCATAAGTACTACTTTCCTCTTCACGAATCTCTTGTGGTATATCAAATTCATAAAGTGTAGAAGGAGGATTCTGCATTATTTTTTTATCATAAATATAATAGTATCCTTTTTTTCCATCTACAGTAATAAAGAGTGTACCTTCATTATCAGAAGTATTAATTGGGTAACCAATATTTTTAGGGTAAGACCATTCATTTCCTTTTTTCTTTGTAGAAAAAATATCGTACCCACCCATTCCGGGTAAGTTGTTAGATGAAAAATACAACGTAGTACCATTGGCATGAATAAAGGGTGCAACCTCATCGCCTTTAGTATTTATATCTGGACCCATATTTTGTGCTTTGGACCAAGACCCTTCTTTTATTAATCTTGAATACCACAAATCCATTCTTCCTTGTCCACCGGGGCGTTCAGAAGAAAAATATAGCGTACGACCATCTGCAGAAAGCGAGGGCTCTGAATCCCAAGCAGAAGAATTTATTTCTCGTCCCATGTTAATAGGTTCTGTCCATTGATCTCCTTCGAGATAGGAGATATAAATATCACATCCCCCTACAGCATCAGGTCTGTTGCAAGCGGCATAAACTAGCGAACGACCGTCTGCAGACATGGAGGGAGCACCTTCGTCCATCTCAGTATTTATTTTATCAGAAATAGAAACAGGATGTGTCCAAGCACCATTTTCTTTTTTAGAAATCATAATATCTCCTTTCGCAGCTCTTTCACCTGTCCTTATAATATAATAAATCATGGTTTGTTGATCAGCAGTAAGTATTGGATAAGCCTGAACAAAAAAATTATTAATAGTGGGATTCATTTTGACTGGCTTGAAATCCAAAGGATGCTTTTTTGCCTCGATTGCAAATTCACAATTTTTGTTGCCACGTTCAGATTGCTCTATCAACTGTTTATCATCAGATTTTACATTCAAAACCATTTGATAATATTTTTTAGCTTCTTCGTATTGTCCTTCTCCAAAACTAAAATCAGCCAATACAAAATACACTCCAGCCATTGGTTTATAATCGGGTTTCAATTCAGCAGCTTTTTTATAAGCAGCTCTAGCTTTTTCTTTATCTCCAAATAATTTGTGTACAGAACCTAATTTCAAATAAGCTTCTACAAAATTAGGATCTTTAGAAATTGCAGAATACAAAGCCTCCTTAGCATCTTCAAATTTCCGAAGTTGTAACATGTTATCGGCATATTGAAACTGCTGAATGGCTTTTTTATTAGTTGTACTCAAGTTTTGTGAAAACAAATAACTTGCACAGAAAAGGCTTATGAAAAGACAAAGTAAAAATTTATTAATCATATTATTTTAAAATTATTAATAGGCTATGTAAAATACGATTTTATAACATAATTAACGAAATATTAGTTTTTTAGTTTGCATAATCGCACTTATAAAACGTAATTTTCAATTTAAGCTCAGAATAAAACACCCTTAACCTTCCCAAAAAAAATACGTACAAATAAATAAGTGCTGTTTCAAAAAGTTTAAAAATAATGGAAACGCACACTTAAAGACGTTTCTACCAAATCTAGTTTATATTAAAAAAGGGAAGCCCCTAGCTTCCCTTTTTCTTTATGGAATATTCATATATTTATGAACCTGCAAAGAAACCTCCCATTGGGGGTTATTTTTTACATAATCAATAATAAAGGGTAACATTTCTTGTTGTTTTGACCATTCTGGTTGAAGGAAAAAACGACAAGTCGTATTTCCACTCTCTATGATTTTTAAAAAATGTGTTTCCGCAAATTCAAAATCGGATTTATTGTATATAATCGCTTTCAATTCGTTCACAAAAGGATAAACAGATTCAACCGGTTCTTTGAATTTTTTAGGTGAAAGGCAAACCCAATCCCATGTTCCCGTAAGAGCGTAAGCTCCAGAGGTTTCTATATGTGTACGAAAGCCTTCTAGTTTTAAAGTTTCTGTAAGCATTTCCAGATTATACATAGCAGGCTCACCTCCTGTGATAACTGCTATACGACCTGGGAAGTTAGCTGCTTCCTTTACCATTGCTTCTATTGGCACCTGAGGATGTTTTGAAGCATCCCAAGAATCTTTCACATCGCACCAATGACATCCGACATCACAGCCACCAAGACGAATGAAGTATGCTGCACGACCTTGGTAATAGCCTTCTCCTTGAATGGTATAGAAAGCTTCCATAAGAGGAAGAGAAGTATGTAAAATAGTTGAAGACAATTCTTATAGGATTATATACACAAAAGTAATCAATGAATTGCTAGAATAAAAATAATGGGACCTAACGTAATGGTTTTAACTCTAAAGTAAATCCTTTTAAAACATCTTCTCCTGATAGAGTTGAATCAAAACCCTCTACAATTGTTGGCTCCTGTGTAGGTTTATACAGATATACTTTTTCCTCTTTTCTATCAATCAGCCAACCTAGTTTACAACCGTTATCAATCCATTCTTGCATTTTCAATTTTAGGTCTTTTAGCGAATCTATTTCAGACATCAACTCAATTACAAAATCAGGGCATATATGCGCAAATTTTTTCACATCATTTTTATCCAATGCTTCATAACGCTCTTTACTAATCCAACTGGCATCAGGAGATCTTACGGCTGAATTGGGAAGCGTAAATCCTGAAGAAGAATCAAAGACATACCCTGATTCATTATTGTTATTCCATATCCAGAGTTGTGCTGAAATACCAGAGTTTTTTAAACCTGTTTCTACTCCTGTAGGTGTCATTACTAAAATCTGCTTGTCGGCAGTATATTCAAATTTCAAAAAATCATTGTCCTGACAAAAGTTAAAAAACTCGTCTTCTGTGATATGTAGAGATTTGGCATTGATTACAAAAGTATTCATATCTATCTAAATATAAAAAACTCATTAACTAACAAGTAAAAAATGTTCTCCTGCCAATCCTACCCTTTTTAAGTCCTATACTTGGCATTTTAAACAAAATATTAACCGTAAATTTCTTTTTTAGAAGCTTTTAATGTATTCGTCAAAAGTGAACAAATAGTCATAAGTCCTACTCCACCTGGCACAGGCGTTATATAGCTTGCTTTAGGAGCTACTTCATCAAATTTCACATCTCCAATAAGTCGGAATCCTGATTTTTTTGAAGCGTCTGTTATTCTATGAATCCCAACATCAATGACTACTGCACCTTCTTTTACCATGTCGGCCGTTACAAACTCAGGTTTACCAATTGCTACAATCAAAATATCTGCTTGACTTGTGATTTCTTTTAAATTTGCTGTTTTGCTATGGCAAATCGTAACCGTAGAATTTCCTGGGTAAGCATTTTTGGACATCAAAATACTCATTGGAGAACCTACAATATTACTTCTACCAAGCACTACACAATGTTTTCCTTCTGTTGGAATAGCGTAACGTTGTAAAATTTCCAACACTCCATTAGGCGTTGCTGAAATATAAGAAGGCATACCTAATGCCATACGTCCCACGTTAGAAGGATGGAAACCATCTACATCTTTTTCTGGTAAAATCGTATTCGTTATTTTATCGGCGGATAAATGTTTAGGAAGAGGCAATTGAACAATTAACCCATCAATATCCGGATTATTGTTGATCGCGATAACATGATCTAATAATTCTTTTTCTGTAGCCGTATCAGGTAGTTTTACGTGCGTAGAAATAAAACCAACACGCTCACAAGATTTCACTTTATTGTTTACATAGGTTTCGCTAGCACCATCACTTCCTACTATAATTGCGGCTAGATGTGGGATTTTACCTCCTTTAGCTTTAATTAATTTTACCTCTTCTGTTATTTCATTCAGAATTTCTTCGGATAGTTTCTTGCCGTCTAAAAGGATCATAGTCTACAATTGTTTTGGATAGGCAAGTTAGTATTTATTTGTCGATAATTAAATTAGAAAACTATCAGTTTATATAAAAACACCTGTTGACATGCAATACTAGTTATTGGCTATCAACAGGATACTATTTATTAACAAATATGTCTGACTCTTGTGTTAATTAAAAATTTACATTAATCATCACACATTGTTTCTTATAACAAAATAAGTCTGACAACTTATTTCTTACGAATCTATTTTTTATTGATCTCAATCACCATCAAAACCGCAGCCTCTTCAGCATCTAATTCACTTATAGAAATTGTCTCTCCATCTTTAAATTTTACGTCTTTCAAAAGTACGTCTGACAAGGCAGCTTTCAGCATTGACTCGTATGAACCTCCCGTATTTTTATTTGCTTGATCGTTTACATTTTTAAAATCCAATGGTTTTTTAGAAACCACTATTGCCATAAAATCTTTAGAACCTTTATCATCCAATTTCATAGAATAATCTTTGGGAAAAAGTCTTGTCCCTATAATACCACAAAAAGCAGAGTGCTTAGCTGTATATGGAAAAAGTACATAACTAGTACCATCCGTTTCCTGTCCGAATACATAGGTATAACATTCTGCTTCATTTTTAACTTCAATTTTAAATTTTGTGCCTTTAGATAATACAGGTGTTTCAAAAATAGTTCCTGATTTTTTTGAAAGTACTATATAGTCTTTCGTAGTATTATCAACCAATCCAAAAGCAACTTTTATTTTTTTCTTATCTTCTGGTTTTCTACTTGCTAGTGGATACAAGCCATAGGCCTCATTTGTGAATTTTTCAAAATGATCATAAGGCATCCAAAACAATCCATTGTCACCAAAATCTTCGCCCCAACTATTCATGATCTGAAAAGAACCGCCATCTTTATTATCATCGTATCCAATTACACACAAGGCATGTCCGCCAAAATTATCTTTATCGTTGTAATCACTTCTGTTTGGCACCCATGAAGCTTTCCCATTCATATCGTCAAATGTTCCACCTACAGACATTCCAATCACCACAGGAGCTCCTTGCGCTAGATTTTGTTTTATAGCTTGCATATCTAATTCATAATTATCATCGTCCTTTGTAAGACGATTGTAACCACGCATTGTATATTTTTGCGCATCCGCTTTTTGTGCGTCGGTAGGCTTTCTATCACAATGTTCTGCATCATACGGAAATTCATTAAACGATAAAGCACCAACATTCATCATATTTTTCATTGCATCCACCACATAGGAACCATTACAATCTTCAGAACCGATTTGGTTGTATAAAAAAGAAGGACTAAATCTTACCGAATTGGGATCTTGTCCCGTCGCAGCAGCTTCGAGAATAGTTCTGGCAGCATAGGCACTTGCCCAACCTACACAAGAGCCTTGTTGACCTTGGCTTAATCTTTTAGGGGCGTATTTTTCGAGTGAAATTTGAGAAGGGAGTGAATTACGATCATAAGCTAAAGGTTCAAAAACTTCAGCCTGATCAAAAACTTCCTGTTTCATATCACAACCGTAGCTGTTTTTATTATTGCTTGAATTATCACTATTGACCCCATCATTGCTACCACCAAAAACGAAGTAAAGAATGGCGGCTAAAATTAATACTACGATAGTAGTTTTTGGCCATTTTCTAAAAGCGATAAATAAAAATCCTAGGATAGCCAACCATCCCATTCCGCCGCCGCCGCCAGATGATCCACCACCACTGTTACCAGAACCGCGAGAATCATTGTTCTCGTCTTCTTCCATTCTTACAGGCATAAAATTAAGTTTTTAAAGGGTTTCAAAAAATAAGGTATTTTTACAAAACAACTATACGGAGAATCTATGTGTTAGGTTATTAGTAGAACGAAAAATAGAAAAACTAAGTTCAATGCAATTATTTGCGCCCTTGTTGGAGCTTTTCTCCAACAAGTGTTTCTTCGAAGCACTACTCTAATTTTATACTCAATTCGTTTTTTATAACTACAAATTCCATATTTTTTGTACCTACTTTTCTATGAAATAGGAATTGATGGTTTTGGCAAATTAACTCTATATTGGAGAATTAAGAATGTGGGATAAAGAATCTATTAAAGTAAAGTCGATATATTTTTATAGGGATTAAAGTTGTTAATAGAATTACTTTAGTGCTGCGTAGAAAAGCTTGTTGGAGAAAAGCTCCAACAAGGGCTCAAAAAGAAGGAATAGGAGCGCTTCGTAGTTAACGGCTCAGAGTCCCCTTCTTGCTATTGAGGATAATTTTGAAAGTAATTTGCGGGAGACTCTGAGCGGACATAAGTAGAATAAAAAATAGAACTAAAGATTTAAAAACCAAACTCGCCTTTGTTTGTATCCGTAGCCTCATTTTGTGTTTCCACAAAATGCTCTCACTCTGCAACACCGCTACATGACGAATTAATTAATTATAGTCTATTGCTTTTTTGTAGTAATGTTTCGTATAAAAAATATTTGTAGACAAAACTATTGGCTTAGCAAAAAATAAAAAAGGGAATGATGTGTTACACAATCATTCCCTTTGATCTATTAAGTTTATAGTAACTTCTAATCCAGTTTCAATACAGCCATAAATGCTTCTTGAGGAATCTCAACATTCCCTACTTGACGCATTCGTTTTTTACCTTTTTTCTGTTTCTCAATTAATTTTCTTTTACGCGATATATCACCACCATAACATTTTGCCAATACATCTTTACGCATCGCACTTAACGTTTCACGAGAGATAATTTTCGCACCAATAGCAGCTTGTATAGCGATTTCAAATTGTTGTCTCGGAATAAGCTCTCTTAATTTTTCACACAATTTTTTACCCCACTCATACGATTTATCGCGGTGAACAATAGCAGATAGTGCATCTACCTTTTCACCATTCAAAAGAATATCCAACTTCACCATATTTGATTGACGATAACCGATCAATTCATAATCTAAAGAAGCATAGCCACGTGAAATAGATTTTAATTTGTCAAAGAAATCAAATACCATTTCAGAAAGTGGCATTTCAAAATTCATCTCTACACGATCAGCGGTTAGATAGGTTTGACTTTTCAGCATACCTCGCTTATCCATACAAAGATTCATAATAGAACCTATGTAATCTGATTTAGTAATTATTTGTGCTTTAATATAAGGTTCTTCAATAGTCGATATTTTAGAAGGGTCTAGCATTTCCGCAGGAGCATTCACAATATGTTTTTCTCCTTTTGTATCAAATACCCAAAATTGTACAGAAGGTACAGTGGTGATAACCGTTTGATCAAATTCTCTTTCCAATCTTTCTTGTACAATCTCCATGTGCAGCATTCCTAAGAAACCACAACGAAATCCAAATCCTAATGCTGCAGAAGTTTCTAACTCCCATACTAATGAGGCATCGTTGAGTTGTAATTTTTCCATCGCATCGCGCAAGTCTTCAAAATCGGAAGTATCGACAGGGTATACACCAGCGAATACCATTGGTTTCACTTCCGTAAAACCTTTAATAATTGTAGTACAAGGATTCACTACATGTGTAATGGTATCCCCTACTTTAACTTCTTTAGCAGTTTTAATTCCTGAAATCAGATAGCCAACATCACCTGCCTCTACTTGATCACGGGGCTCTTTGCCTAAACGAAGAATTCCGATTTCATCTGCAAAATATTCTTTTCCTGTGGCAACAAATTTTACTTTATCACCTTTTTTAACAATACCATTATAACAACGGAAGATTACTTCAATTCCTCTAAATGAATTGAAAACAGAATCAAAAATCAAGGCTTGTAATGGAGCATTGCGATCTCCTTTAGGAGCAGGTATTCTATTTATAATAGCTTCTAAAACTAAGTCTACGCCAGCGCCAGTTTTGCCAGAAGCTGAAATAATACCATCACGATCGCATCCTAACAGGTCGACCATTTGATCCTTTATCTCTTCTGGCATTGCGCCTGGTAAATCTATTTTATTTAAGACTGGAATAATTTCAAGATTATTCTCTAAGGCCAAATATAAATTTGAAATAGTTTGTGCTTGTATTCCTTGTGCGGCATCTACCAACAATAAAACACCTTCACAAGCGGCAATTGAACGAGATACTTCATAAGAAAAATCTACGTGTCCAGGAGTATCTATTAGGTTTAGTACATACTTCTTGCCGTTTAAAACATAATCCATTTGAATGGCATGACTCTTTATCGTAATACCTCTTTCTCTTTCCAGATCCATATTGTCTAGCACCTGAGCTTCCATCTCACGGTTCGAAACCGTTTTGGTAAACTCCAGCAATCGATCTGCCAAAGTACTTTTACCATGATCAATATGAGCTATAATGCAGAAATTACGTATATTTTCCATTCTTAAACATTGATTTACATGTATTTTAGGTTATTGGAATATAACTTAAATTAACCAATCCAATAATAAATGCCCTAAAATCCATTTGTTAGATTACAAATTTAACAATAATTGCCGTTATTCCGTGTAGAATAAATTTGATTTGGCTTAAATAACCCCGTCTAGCTATATGAGCGTTTTCAATAAAAATAACATATTGAAAGTAAGTATATTAACAGTTACAATAGGAATGATTTTCGTTTTTTATAACTGGAATTACTCTTTAGAAACTCCATTGCCCAAAAATACAGAAGTTGATAAAATCATAGTTATAAAAAGCAAACGTATACTTCAATTATGGAACAAAAATAAATTAGTAAAAACGTATAAAGTTGTTCTCGGACTACAGCCTCTAGGACATAAAGAATTTGAGGGCGATAGACGAACACCAGAAGGAATCTATTTTATAAATGGAAAAAATCCTACCAGTGATTATTATAAAAATTTAGGTATTTCTTATCCTAATACTAAAGACAGGGAGCATGCAAAAAAAATGGGAAAGTCTACAGGAGGTGATGTAAAAATTCACGGTATGCGAAACGATATGACGTGGTGGGGAAAATGTCACCGCTTCAAAGATTGGACGCATGGATGTATTGCAGTAACCAATTTTGAAATGGAAGAAATTTATTCTGTTGTAAAAATGAAGACTGTAATAGAAATAAAAAAGTAGAATGCTATTGCATGCTTCTCTTAAAAATCTATTTCAATACCTCTGTTATTTCTTTCCCTAGAGGAGAAACTGCAGAACCATAAAATCCTTTCAACATTCCTGTTTCGTCAATTATATATTTACAAAAATTCCATACGGGTTCTTGCTTATTCCAACCATTTTGACGTTCATTTGTCAACCACTGAAATACTTCTTCTTGATTAGGGCTTAAAACAGACTGTTTTTTAAATAGCGGAAAAGTAACACCATAATTCATTCGACAAAATTGTTCTATCTCTTTATCAGATCCTGGCTCTTGGTCTCTAAAATCATTTGCAGGGAAACCCAGCACTACTAGTTTGTCTTTATTTTCTTGATATAGTTTTTCCAACTCATCGTACTGCCCAGTAAAACCACAATTGGAAGCAACATTTACAACTATTATTTTCTTGCCTTTATAATCATTCATTGAAACTTCTTTTCCATTATTAGCTATAGCACGTAATCCATGAAATGGTACTATAGATTTCTTATTTTCAAAATTTTCAAGAATTTTCCCTTTGACATCACTCCTCTTTTTAAAAAAAAGAATTAAGGGGTATATTAGTTTCATTATTTTTTGTCTAGGAGATACCATTAGTATTTTATTTAGGGAAGCAAGATACAAGAATGTGTAGGCTTAAAAAAAATAAAAAATCTATATATTAAAAAAAGGGACCGAAGCCCCTTTTTTTAATATATAGATTAAGAACGAAAACTATTCTACACCACCCCAAGTAAGTTTCTCACCATGTTGAGTAACGTCAAGACCAGCTTTTTCATCTTCTTCAGAAACACGAAGAGGAGAAATTAAGTTAGTAATGAATAACAATAAGAATGAACCACCTAAGGCAAAACTCACTACTATTAATAAAGCTAACATGTGTTTTCCAAATAATGGAGACGTTAAATTATAAAACAATCCTTCTTCAACTACAGCAGAGTTCACAGCAGCACAAGCAAATAAACCTGTAAGAACCATACCTGTGATTCCACCAATACCATGACAAGGGAATACATCAAGTGTATCGTCTATACCTGTTCTAGCTCTCCAAGTAACCATTAAATTACTTATAATAGAAGCAAACACACCTATGAAAATACTTACTGGAACAGTTACGTAACCAGCTGCAGGAGTTACCGCTACAAGACCTACTACAACACCTATACAGAATCCCATTGCAGAGGGAGCTTTTCCTTTTACAGAATCAAAAAGAATCCAAGCCATACCAGCGGCAGCAGCAGCAGTATTC
>JANOTP010000048.1:0-10570 GCA_031416415.1 Cytophagales bacterium
CCGCTTCTTTAAGGATAATGTATATTGAGTCATTTTGCTCGATACGTGCTTGTAATTTATTTATCCAATCCCGTCTAGTTTTCTCATTGTACCTCCATTTCACTTGGTGCACGCGGTCTTCACCGGAGAAATCTTCATAACGGTATTCAGATACTTTGAAATTATCTGGACTTATTACAATGTCTTGTATTTCTTCTTCATTGTTCCAAATGCTATAAGTACGCTCTTTGTTCACTTGGAGCATAATAGAGTATACTTCGTTCCACTCATCTGTAAGAATAGAGCTAGGTGCATTGGCGGCCAGATTTCGAAAGCTGACTAAGAATTCTAGTGCTTGGGCAGAGAGGTTGAGTTGTACTAAACGTTCAGAAATGTTTTCGCCCAAAATATAAAGATCCCAGAGGCCAAGTAGCCAAGCAGAATTGGTTGTTTTGACAATATATTTGTCTACGATATAATCAAACCCAATAAGCGCTGTTGATTGAGCTACACGCTCAGATTGTATCAAATTAAAAAGAGTTACTAAGCCATCGTTACGTTCGTTCCAGAGCGTATATACAGCATTGTCAATATCGATAGATTTAAGAAAGTCAGGACGAATATAATCTGGCTCAATAACAGGTGTTCGCGTGGCACTAGTAAAGGCTTTTTTCCATATTTTTCTTTGGTCGGAAGCTCCTCTCCATAAAGGTATAAATGCTCTAAGGCTGTTCCAATAATAGATAGAACCAGAGGACTCCGCAGAAACCCAAGAAGAATAGAGTATACGTATTTTATAAGCGCTAGTTAATATTTTATAAAAACCATTCCATTCATCGGAAGAAACAACAATTGCTGAATTAGGAATTGCTCTTGACTTAATATCCATAAGGGTTTTGAAAGCCTGCTCCGTGGTGTGCAAAGTGGTGGTGATATGAGCTATAGCTAATTTCACGAGACTGGGATCAGTGGCATTATTCAGATCAGAGAGTATAACTTCCAGAGTAGTGTAAGCGCCCAGGTAACTACTGCCCCACGCTTCTTTAAAAGCATCGTAGACGGTACCTTCTTCTTTCTTTTTCTTAATCAATTCAAATTCTGCCTGTAAGGTATTTTGCCGAGTAGTCCAGAGTGTAATGGCATCAATGGCTACAGCAGGACCTGCTAGGTCTTTTATATTTACCAATTCAGGCTCTATTAATGGTATACCACTAGCGCGTATAATTGGCCATGTTCCTGCTGTTGGCTCACTAAGAGGAGACCAGAAGTCTACAGAATTTAATGTTAAATTTAGAGCTGTTTCTTCAGCAACCCAGTCAGAGTAGAATGCTTTTTTCCTTGATTGAGTAAAAATAGAATAGAGCTCTTCCAGCACCTCTTTTTCAGTCGATCTATATACGAGGCAATCGATAGTAAAAGGAATATTGACTGTATTTTCCTCAATAGACAAAGAAGTTATGGAATCTACTATCGTTACATTGGCCCATTGTCCACCAGACATTGCACTGATCAAACCATTTATTACTTGTTCTTCGCTATCACCGCTAATAGCTGTATAAACAGCTGTACTACTGCTAGCAGAGATCGTGATCTTTACAGAAAATATATCTCCTAATTTCACCTGTTTCGGTGCAATACTAATTTTATGTTTTATTAAAGAAGTTGCTACAGCGATTACTTCACTGGCGAATCCCTTTTCGTCATTTACTTTTGTAATAATGTAGGTTTCGTAGAACCTAAAAAAAGCAGGTAGCTCCATTTTCAGAGCAATCGTTACGTTGTCGAAAGCCGCTAGATAGGCAGCTTCGTCTCCTTTTTTCAAATCTTCGTAATACTGTTTCAGCGTAGCATCGGAAGGTACAGAAGACCATGCGGCATTACTTGCATTGAAAGCACCATTGGTGTAGGACACAGAATCATCCATGAGTAGAAGCATTGCAGGAATATTGGTTCCCAATGTTCTAAAAGCTACGAGTTGGTTGTATACCCAATCTGTTCTAGTTTTCCAAGCCAAAAAGGTTGGATTACTTATTACTGTAGGTCTTCTAAAATCATCTGCACTGATGATGTCTGGATCCAGAATAGGAATAGAAAGATCGGTGTAAGCAGAAGTTTTATGATCAGACAACAACCAATTGTCACGCAAGTTACGTAGTCTCCATGCAGCTATTAGAGGCACTAAAGACATGTAAATACTAGTATTATTGGTAGCATTGGCCAATTGCAATTCACCACTTAAATCACTTTCATTCTGAGCCCCAATTACATATGTAGTACCACCAGTATTTTCTGCAATAGCAACGAGGGTACCGATGCTTTTGGAAGCATCTTTGTAAATCTTTACTTGGGAAGTTGCGTTGTCAACTGTTAAATAGATATATCCATCAATATCTGTGTTTTTTCCCCATTCTACTCCTTTAAAATTCCATCGTGTAATCTGATTGCTACCATCTCCTAATTTCAATCCTTCAGATAAGTGATTTCGTGTAGTATCTTCCAGCCCGAATGTACGTTCAAGAAAGGTTTCATTCAGAACTGCTGAATTGCGTATATCGACAAAAAGGGTAGTGAATGGATCAAATCCACTAGGATTATAAGGGAGATTCAATCGCTTAGCAAGTGCCGCTTTTCTTATTTTTACTTTATCAGGGTCTAATCCACTGCGCACGTCCCTTATTTCTTCATAGGAGGTGCCGAGTTGGATAAGCAAATAACGATAGGTGTGTGCACAATAGTCCAAGACCGCTTTTGCTAATGCCGTAGTTTGGGATCCTGAAGGGGTATGGGCACTGTCGCTAATGTATCCACGCAAAATTTCTATTACAGATCTTTGCTGGCAAATCTTTTTGTCCATGTCTTGGCAAGAAGCTGGCAGATCCTTGAAGTTCTGGTAAAATTTAGTAGTTAGAAAGTCGAATGTATTAGTATAATTAGTATTAATATTTTTTGAGGTATAATTCAATAAATCCATTAAATAAGCCAAAGGGCTAACTGCTGCATCACAATCGTCACATAAACATTTCTCTTGCAGTACTTCATCGAGTTGTGGAAACACACCTTGGGTTGTGGTAGTGAGTGAGGATGATTTATGTCCTGTAATTAAATTTTGTAAAAATACTCCATATGATTTTGACAGTGTATGAACCCTTAGAGCGTTGAAACCACCAATTTTTTGGCTAGCATCCATATAAAGAGAGACAATTTTATTCCTGTCTGCCTGTCCCAATTCATAAACGCTTTTGTAGCCGTTATTAATCAAGTGTTGATTGGCCATGTAATCAGGAGAAACAGAATTTAGATCCGCATGTGCATCTAACGCTATAACAGCAGGAGTATCCTTAGTGATACCAGAAGGGAGATTAGTTCTATTGGCCAATCCCCCAACTACACGGATATCCCTTAGATTTACTAAGCTGTTGGTAGATAAATAAGTATTCAGGGCAGTGGGAATAGTCAAGCCAGTATGAGCAGCCACATTGGCAATAGTAGGATAGGTAACACTAGCAATGCTGGGATTATACGTTATTATTTTTATATCTCCTTTCCCATTTTCAACTGTATAGGTACTTGAAGTAAGAATGGTTTCGCCATTTAGGACTTCAATTTTAATATTACTAATGTATTTAAACGGTTTTTTTAATCGATATTCAAAATTAAAAGATCCATTGTTTAGCGTAGAAGTCTTATCAATATAAATGTTTGGAGTGGTGGTAACCATCCAAGCTCTGATTTCATAACCACTGGCATCCCCACCTCCTGAATTTACCTGTAATTGACCATTAAATTTAAAGGTTCGATAATTAAGTAGCTTAGATTTAACGGCAGAGTCATGCAAGTCCTCTGCTAATGCTTTAAAATAAATATGATTTTCAGGAAGATCAATAATTTCTTTTTTTAGACTTATTAGTTCTATTGTAAAAGATTTATTGTTGGTAACTCCTGTAATAGTCACATAACTTGTAGAGTTAGTAGCCACTACTTTTGACCAATCGTCAAGGGCTGTGGCTGCTGCCGCATTTATTACAGCTGTAATTCCAGCTACTACATTGGCTAAAGTATTGGCGGTCGCAGTATAAGTAAGTGTTGCCAAAGTATTAATCCTTAGCATATATACATTCCCAACTGCCATTGTACCGTATGGTGTAAAGTTGTCTATCTGAACTTGGGTGGCACTAGCTTGCTGTGTTGTTGTTATTGGTTCTCGGCTAGTAGCTGGAATTTCTTTTATAGATAAAAAACTAAAACTAGAAACTTCAATTTTTAATAAAGAAGATACTGCTGTAATATCAAAAGTAATCGTACCTGCTGCTAGATCAGCGGCATTAAAGGTTTTGTAAGTAGTAGAGGTGTTATCAGTAATGATAGCTCCAGTAGTAATGCTAGCTAATGTAATGGTGATTTTATATTTTTTCCCTGTAGTTAAAATAGATCCTGTACGAGGAAAAGTGTTGAGACCACTATTGCCATTTAAGTTAGTTATAAGATTTCCACTTCCATCATACCATCCACCTGTTGATAGTCCGAAATCTCCATTAAACTGTAATTCATATGAAGTTTCCTTTTCTGTGCCAGTAAGAGTGCTTGTGTCCTCAATACCAGTAATAACTGGTATTGTAACAAGATCTCTAATAGTAGTAATTATATCTCTGTTTTTTAAATGAAGAAGAATAGATTCGATTCCAGGTCGGATTAAGGGTCTGAATAAATTTAAATAGGCATTATCCAATTGGTCGTCAGTATAACTAGTGCCATCCTTTTTTGTAACGATATCATGTGCTTTTGCAATAAGATCTCCCGCCAAAAAATCAGCATACGAACGAGGATTGTTATTGAATTTAATAAAATTTCTTAGGTAGGATGAGAGTTGAATGGATTTAGTATCTAATAGATTGTCAAAATCATCGTACCTCAAAAGATTTTGTAAAAAAATGCTGAATTCAGTAACTCCTTTCAGCTCCTTTCCGATATAATTGGACTCCATTCCTGTCCAACCGTTTTCTATTTCGCGTGTTTTTCTATTTAGATACAACGAAAAACCGCCAAATATTAATTTGCGAGTAGCTGGACTAGCATCAAAATGTGTAAGTAGTCCTGTATAGGTATTTGATACATAAGTTGCCCAGTTTTGATTATAAGGAGCCGCTCTTAATTCGCTCCCCATTATTAAAATGCTACTTTGCATCTCTATAGGAAAGAGCCTTGAATAGTAATCCCATTTTTGATCTTCTGTATAGGATCCAGGAACCAATGAGTTTTTATTATGCAGATATTGGCTAAAAGCTACATATAAGTCGTTGGAAGAGGCTAAACCAGGGAGGTTTCCAATATAGGTGCTTATTTCATCTGTACTTAACAAAGTATATTGTGAAAAATAAATACAGGTTTCTGAATTTATATAAAGATTGAATAATTTTTCAATAGTATTTTGTTGATCCGACTCAAATGAATACCTGTATTCTGACCAATTTATTATTGTTGCCATGTTGTTTCTATATTTATTTTATACTAATTGCATTTGTGTAATCAAAATTTTTATAAACCAACCCTTCTCCAAAAGTATTTTTAGTTTCGTTTACTTTTATCTTGTTATTCACTTCATTTAAATGAATCCGATTGGAATTGGTGATTATAGAGTAGCTAAGCGTTGTATTGTGTAAAAGTGTTTTATTTGTAATATGTGTATATAATATGGAGATATCTTGTTTAATAGTAGGAATATAATTTAGTCTAGAATTGTCTGTATAAAAGCGCTGAACTTCACCAATAGCTAAATTCAGAATAAGAAATTCATCGTCTTCTACCCAAGTACCTTTTCTCCAACCTTGCTCTTCAATAGAAGAAGGACAATGAATTGAATAATAATTTTCTACTAACGTGCCCATTTCAAAGGTCCCGTTTTTATATAGAAACAACACTTTCTTTTTTTTATCCGAAATGTACGCTAGATAAAATCGTTCTAAATTTTTTCTAAAAAACTCATTACTTATTCTCTCATCGTCAGAATGTGCTATTGAATGAAGGAACTTTGTATTCTTTATATTGATCTCTTTTCGTCCTAGTCGAGCTAATCGCTCGTATAGATCTGTATCTTCATGTCCGTAACTTTCCATTTCTTCATCATAACCACCAACGTTCATAAAATCTTGCTTCATAGCACAAAAACGTCCATACGAATCTTTGAATTCGGAAAATTCAGCATCATAACTGCCTGCTAGAAAAATATTTTCTTTATTCGTAAAAGATTTATTGATATAGTCTGCAAAGCCTTCTCCAGTAAAATTATCAGCATCAACATTACAAACTATATCGCCCTCTGCCATTCTTAAAATCTGATTTCTGGAATGACTTCGATTAAAATATTCTGGTTCAGTAGTTCTGAAAAATTTCAATTTGCCACTCAGAATATATTCTTTCATGTTTTCGTTAACCCATTGTTCCAGACCGTCTGTAGAATTATAATCTAAAAGCAAATATTCGGAATTGTAATAGTTACAGTTATCTTCTATATTTTTAGGCAATGTTATCCTTATATGATGCAGTCTATTCATACAAACTGTTGCAAAAGAAATCTTATAATCATTCACAATCGTTACTGTATTTTCCATACTACAAAGTTCTGCATTTGCCATTATTATACTCTAATTAATGTTCGGAACTAACCAAACAATATCATGAACCCAAAAAAGTAATAAATGTTTTATCAAAAAACATTTATACCTCAAATGGTAATTTGTATGCAATAAATATTAGCTGTTTTATTTCTGGTAGTAGCTGACTTCCATAGCCTCATTTACACTGTATATAGGCACAAACGACAAAAAGAAAATGAATCTAAAAGATATTAAAAAGTAATTGCTATCAAAATTTTGCTTTAAGAGTTGTGTTAGACAATTATAGTTTGTTTAAAAATAGAAAGCAACTAAATTTAGAAAAATAATAAATTAATAATTTAATTGTATACATATATAGATGAATACAATTCACTAAAATACAAACATTTATATTTTAATAAATTTTCTTTTTTTAGAAATTAAATAATTCAAAATATATCATATTTAACAACACCTATGCACTGAATTTTAAAAATTACTAGAGGAAATTCTAATTTACCTAAAGTGCTATTAGTAATTTGTAGTTGCTTTTTTATAAATTTGATTTAACGCCTTATTTTTTATGCCTAATTCTGCTATTAATTTGTAATTTTTTTCCTTCATGAAAATTTCAATTTCATTGTTTGAGTAATTATTTTCAATACTAAATATGTCGATAAATATATTATTAAAGTCTATTGATTTTAAAATTTCAAGTTCTCTTCCTTCACTATCAATGCTACAATAATCAATAGTATGAAGCTTATATCTTTTTAGTAACGCTTTAAGTTTTATAGTAGGCAAATCATAAATCAGCTTTTTATGATTATTTTCAAACTGTTCATTCCAGCTTCAATTATTTTCATATGTTCAGTATGAAAATTTCTTTTTATTCCGCTAAGCATTGGCAAGCAATTTCCCGTAAACTCAATAAATTTCTCGATTTCTCCAGAAAATGATATACATGCATTTTCACAAATGCAATTTCGGTTTACCACCAACTTGTTAAACTCCACTAAACGAGGTTCAATGCACATTCCTGTCCATCCTCTCTGACGTTCCAGAAAGAATGTATTGCTTAAAGTATTCCATCGCCTGCTCCTACCTCAACGAAAACACTACCTTCCTTTTTTTTAAATACTTCTTGATCAAAATAGGAATTTTGGTTGTATTCGCTGAAATAAAATTCTTTTGGTTTCATCTTACAATTTCCGATACAGAACATGTTCTCATCAAAATAGCTCGAAATGGTTTGATGATGCAAAAAATTGGGTGAGCAAGTAATTAATAAAGCAATAATAGAAATTGAGAATAACACCTCTATATTCTTTCAGCTAGAAAAATACATTGATGAAGTAGAAGAGATTTACTTTGCAGGTGGGAAACCTCTTATCATGGAAGAACATTATGCAATTCTTCAATTGTTGATAGCAAAAAAAAGATTTTATGTACGACTTATATACAATACTAATTTTTCAACCTTTAAATACAAAAACTATGATATCCTAAAAATGTGGGATCAATTTACTAACATAACTGTAACTGTAAGCTTGGATGCTTCCTACCAAAGAGGTGAATATTTAAGAAAAGAACAAAACTTGGAAAATCTTTTACAAAACAGGAAAACACTATTGTCAAATGCACCCAGTATTAAATTTAAAATACAAAGTACTATTTCTGTTTTTAATGTTTATCACATAGTTGATTTTCATCGTGAATGGATCGAAAATAATTATATAGATCCCCAAAACAAAGAATTAAATATTTTAAATAATCCAGCCAATTATACTATTCAACTATTGCCTTATGAATTTAAGGTTAGAGTAAAAGAAAAAATTGAAACACATATAGAGTTTATAAAAAAAACAGAACTCTTGCATGAAAAAAAATATGATTTATTGATAACTTCCTATCAGGGGTACTAAAAAAATTATTCAGTGAAAATAATCAGGATAATTTTCCGCTTTTTCTAGCAAGTACAAAAAAGCTTGATGTTTTAAGAGAGGAAAATTTTTTAAAAGTATTTCCTGAATTTTTAGACTTTATATGACATAAATAAATAGTGCATTAGTTCGTGACAGTTATCAAACCTATATACGTTTCAAGTGTAATTTATTAATCAATCTTTAATGCTTACAAGGTAGTCGTATGATATTATAAAATCTTCTTCTGCACCTTCTCTATATAAACCGACTTATTATTATTAGTCTTAAAGCTAATACTCTCATAATTCTTAAAAACCATATTCCGCATTAGCTGTTGGGCTTCTTCTGTGGATACTTGCTTGCCGGATACGATTTCGAGTATATATGGTTTATTACTTTTTTCACTGAATTTAATCTTTACCTCTTTCAATTCATTTGTTCTTAATAATGAAATGATTTCTTGCTCCTCTTTTGACAGAATATGTATTGGAGAGATAAATGCCTCAAGCTTTTCATCAAATAGAAAATCTATTATGTAAGCACTAAAAGAAATAAAAATATGAGGCTTTACAAAGTCTTTCCCAGAATCTTTATCTATCTCATAAAACTGGTCGGACCATGGAATACATTCCCCTGAACTATATATAATAAGACCATTGTTTTTTCTTTTTATTACCGAATTAATTAACATGGAATCTAATAAAGACATTTCTAGTCCCAAACTGTCATAAAACGATTGTCTATCTTCTGGTTTTAATCTGACAATGATTTTAAAAAATTCTTTCGTTTCTTCATTATACTGACTCAACGCATCAATCTCCTCGAAAGCAAAGTTTTCATTGCCATTTAGGAATTCCAAGATTTCACCTATTACATTATTTGGAAAAAGAACGTTTTTAATCATAAGAATTTTTTCTATTGATAACCCAAATTCTCTTAATTCCTGAATTATTTTAAGCCATAGAAATTCACTAAAATTAAATTTACTCCATCTTCTTTCAGGATCATTTATTGGAATAAGACCCAAATTTTTCCAACTATTAAAAACTCTTGGTGTTACTCCAGTTTCATTTAATAAGATTTTAACATCTTTAATTCTATTCCAAAAGTCGATTATAGACTTTAATTCAGCAGCGGAAGCCTCTGAAATTTCCATATTTGGTAATTCATTCTCATTAATGCTCATTAATTAGTATTTATTAGGTTTTATAAGGTATATCAATATATAAATGTAATTAATTTATAATAATTAACTATTAATATATAAAATATTTGTTTATATAATAACTTATTTGTAATTTTATTATATAATTTATAACACTAATGTAATTATGTATAATAAAAAAGCCTGTCCAAACTGCAAAAACGAATTTATACCTAAACGCCTAAATCAGCTTTACTGTGAGATAAAATGTAGGACATTTAAGAACAATAGACTTGCAAAGGCAAAAACAGAGGAAACCAAATCGTTGGATATACGACTCCATGCTAATCGACTTATCTTAAAAAGCATTTATGCTAAAATAGCAGGAGCTGAGATCAGCAAAGACTATCTACTTGGAGCGGGGTTTAATTTTAGCATATATACCGCTTCCTGTAAAAATGATTCCGCTACTTACACCCTTTGGTTTGAATATGGTCTAACAGAACTACGCAAAGGAGTATTTAAAATTAATCCATTTAATATCTCAAAATTATGATTGAACAATTTGAAGTTATCCCTTTTAATGAATTAGCTATTCATAGCAACTTCAATCCTGATGTTGCAGGTTCTGGCAAGTCTAATGATAATACTCTCCTTTATATCACCCTTGGTTGTTTAGCGATTGTATCTGCCGTAGTTATATACAACATTATCAAAATACATCAATCCAAAAGAAAACTTGAAGTACATGATTAGTCCTATCCTCATTAATCCTCCTAAATCCTTATTTCATAGATCAGGATTTCTCCTCTTCGTAGCAATACTTGCCTTATTGAACAACTTAGAGCATTCCACTCATTTATATCATAACATATCTAATACAATGTTTGAACTGGAATGGATGAATTGGGTCTAATGCGCCTATGTCAATC
>JANOTP010000049.1:0-3755 GCA_031416415.1 Cytophagales bacterium
CGGGTGAAAATAATTGAGCAATCTTTTTCTGAAGACGAATTTGCTCTTGGTTTATAACTGCTTTTTTGTAAGTTTCTTACTCTAAGCAATTGAAAAATAATAAATTAACGCCTTAGGTTGACGGCTATGGAGAAAAGCTCCTGCAAAGGCGTAAAAGATATTAACGAAAGCAATGTTATTAAACCAGAGATTTTAGATTTTGATGAAATTAAAGTTAATCCGAAACGTTAATTTTTATCTCTTATTATTGTTTAGATTTAATACTATTAAAAAAATGAAATCATTATATATTGAAATTAATTGGCAAGTATGATAAAATATAAATCACTATTTAATAGGAAGGTTTTATCGTTGCTAAAGAAAAATGTTCCTAAAAGAATGTTACGATTAATTCGGGAAGTAAGATTTATTTGAAAGATGTTATAATACCCATTTTTACATCTTTAGTTACGATTTTTTTATCTCAGATGTTTTTTCAGGATAATAAAAAATTTGAATTTCAAATGGCTTATCAAAAAGAAATTTTACGGGATCAATTTATGTTTTTAAATAGGATATTACTGTTTACTCATAAGTATGAAATAGGAACTTATTCATATATTAATACTCCAATCTATAAAAAGCAGTATGTTAAAAATGGGAAAATTATTAAAAAAGAGAAGATATACGATTATAAAAAATCGGATACTACAAAAATAAGATTACCTACTTTCGCTACGGATAATCAGAAGCGAAGCCAATTTCTTGAAGATATAAATTATATAAAATCAAATAAAGATAAAATTGACCACACTGTTTATGTTAAATTTGAAAAGATTTTAGCTTTTATTGATAATCATAAAATACCAAGCGATAATAATGATATGAACTCAATGATGAAATCTGAATGGAAGGAGGAAGAAATTATTAAAGAATGGGATGAACTTACAGATGATTTGTATCAAGTTACGATTCGTAGGGTTCATTTTGAATTTTAGATGATTAGATATTTTAAATAGGTTAAATATTTATACTTAGAATTAATATTTATTTTTTGTATATTTACCATATGGAAGTAACCATTGACCTAAAATTTGAGCAATTAAAGGAGCTTATTAAACAGCTTCCTGCTTCTCAATTGAAAAAATTGAAGGCAGAGCTTTCTGATTCTTTTTTAAAGAAGAAAGCCAAAAAAGACGTCAATAAACTTCAGGATTTTTTATTACAAGGCCCTGTAATGTCTGATGAACAATTTGAAGCGTATCAGAAGAACAGGAAAGACCTAAACATATGGCGGAAAAAGGCTATATAGTTTGTCTGGATACTTCGGTATTAATCGAGTATTACCGCAAAAAAGACAAATCAAAATCACTATTTTATAAGCTTACTAAAGAATACAGTCTGTTTGCAGTTTCTGCCATTACAGAGTATGAAATCTATTCTGGTAGTAACTCAGAACAGGATAAATTCTGGGATAATTTTTTTAAGCTGGTATTAGTGCTTCCTTTCGATTCAGAAGTAAACAAAATAGCCGTTAAAGTAGCAAGGGATTTAAAAGCGAAAAACAAGTCAATAGAAATTCCCGATCTGTTTATTGCCTCTACTGCCTTGAAGAATAAAGTTAAGCTGGCTACACTCAATAAAAAGCATTTTGAAAGAGTGGCCGGTTTGGATTTGATTGTTGAATAGTAATAAACTAAACAATACACTAGAATGATACGAAAAGTATTGATACCAATATTTGTTATTGGGGTTCTTTCATCATGCTCGGTTAATACTGAAAATCGAGACAAAATTGTAGCGGAGCTTTCAAGGATATATGGCACTGAGAATATCGAGGTTATTGAAGGAATGTCAAGCGGTACTAAGTCGGGAGTACATCCGTATGTCGAAGTCAAGCTTAATGGTGGTGAATTTATTAATGAGGCAGATAGTAGTGATGATATTCAAAATTGTGCTTCAATGATTGCTTTGGTTACTTATGATAATTTAGATAAAACTGACCTGAAAGACGATTTGACTTTTGATATTGAAATTGTTCAAAATTTGCAAGAAGGAAATAAGACTTATACTGCACAATATCCTATTAAAGACATTCAGAATGTTTATCAATGTTATAATACTCTCAATTCCATTTTTTCAACCTTCTATACGAAAGATTATTCTAAGACCTATGATTTTTAGATCCAAGAATTACAGGTGATATACAAGAGGAAATAGTCTTAAAACAACTATCTAATATTGATTCCATTTATGGATATACAAAAGACTACAAGCTTAACGGTTTTAGAATATATAAGGAGGAAAAGTACAAAGTCATAAGATATTATACCACTTGTTACCGGGATTCAATCAACCAGAAGGTTGAATTTGAATTTGACTATGATGGAGATAAGAATAAGATCATGTCAATTCATATCTGATTTTTTAAAATTCCGCACGAGGTTCTGGAGCCTTTTTGCAAATCAGCTCCACTCCAAAATGTCTCAATCCTGTTTCAATAGAATATTTTAATTTGTCATAACTATTTTATAATAAATATGTTATGATTTATCCGTCACTCCCTGCAGCTCCAAGGGTGGTGAAAATTTACATCATACGCTCTATTCAACCGCAAACTTCTGTACATAAGTTTTATTAACAGCGAGCACTCTTAGAGTATAGAGGCCTGATGGAAAATTACTAGTGGAAAATTTAAAATTATCCTCTCCATTATATACTACCTTTTTCTCTACAACACTATTTCCTGAGCTATTGTAAAAAGAAAATAAAAGGTCACCGGATTCAATGTTTGAAGAAGTTAATACTGTGATCTCATTTGAGGAAACAGGATTGGGGAAAATAGAAATAGAGTTCGATTCAGGTGTTTCTATATAAATCTCTTCATCGTTCATGTAGAAATTTTGTCTCCATAAATCACCTTGAATTTTATTGCTTATCACTATATACTGAGATATCTGGAAGCAGCCACTAGTTGAATTTCCTAAATAATATTCCGCATTGTAATAGGCTGTAAAATCAGCATTTGTTTCGCCTTGAATTCTTCTTAATTTATTTCCAGATTTTACATACCATTGACATGAGCTACATGCTTCAACTAACTTTAGTATGGTTTTATTATCTGTATCTGAAACTACTTGAATGGTGGGTTTAAGAGAAGCGTGTGAAATTGATTTAGGTAGGGATGAAATCTCACAACCCAATGTGTCTTTTATTTTTAAAACATAATTGCCTTCAACATACGCTGTATCTTTATTGGTTGTCTGACCTACCAGTAGTTGTGAATCTATATACCAACTGTATAATACAGAGGAAATAAAAGGCGCATTTAATATATTATAACCGCATACTCCACCTGCAGAGGATGATAAAGAAGGAACCGTTAACCCGCTAGTGTTGAAGGGTACATTAGTCGTTGAATTTGCTTTGCAACCATTACGGTCAGCGATAAAAAATAACGTATCTGAGCTGCCTGATGGTAATTTAGAATAAGGAATTACAAAATTTAGATTGCTAGGAGGACTTGCATTGGTCGTTAAAGAATCGATGGCCAACTGTGTAAATCCTTTTACTATCTTATATTTTACAAGGCCCTCAACCCCTGATATAGTAAGCGATAGATTCTGGCCAGGACAAATATTCAAAGGTAATGCGGATATTGATAAACTGTTTAAAGGAACGAACGATACATTTATAGTTTTATTTATAAATGGTAGGGAGCTATTGATGCACCCATTCGCTGAGCCGATGGAGTCGATAACATAAGAAGTATTGAC
>JANOTP010000050.1:0-70489 GCA_031416415.1 Cytophagales bacterium
ACTGCGTCCATTTATACTTCTTTTAGCACTTCACCAAACCCTACATCTGAATTGTTGTCAATTAAGTTCAACGCTCCACAAACATTTAAGGGAAATCTTTTGCTTTTTGATACTAATGGAAAAGAGAAAATAAACAAGAAAATAGAGGTGCAAGTAGGCGAAAATAATTACTCAATTTCGTTGATGAGTTTACCCAAAGGGGTTTATTATTTAACATTAATGGAAGGTAATATTTCTTTTGTTACTAAAAAAATTATAAAAGAGTAATTATAAATTGCATATATTAGCAAAAGAAATTAAACACTTACTAGAAAACAAATTAAAGTTATGAACGAACAAAAGAAAAGCCCACTACTTCCCATTTTAATTATCCTTATTGTTATACAAACAGGTCTAATTATTTATCTTCTTCTTGGAAAAAATTCTGATGCTGATACTATCGTAAAACAACAAGATAAAATTGAAGCAGACAGTGCAACGATCAATGCCAAAGTAAAAGAATTGGAAGAATTAAATTTAGCACTTACAAGAGCTAAAATGGAAATGGATGAACTTGGCAAAAGCAATGATACACTTGATCAGCAGCTTGCTCAGTTGAACGAATATATCAAACAAGTAAAAGCAGGAAATGCTAAACAAGTTGGAAATCTTTCGTCTAAATTGTCAGAGTATAAAAAATTGCTTGATGTAAAAGACAAAGAAATTACTTCATTAAGATTAGTAGCAGATTCCTTAAATCTAACAGTTAAAAATTTGAATATTGAAAAATCTCAAATGAACGATACTATTGCAAGTTTAAATACTGTAAAAGGCGAACTGGCACAACAAGTAGCCATCGCATCCATTTTGAAAGCTGAGAATATTCGTGTTACAGCAATCAATAAAAAGGAAAAAGAACTTGACAAAGAAGAATACAAAGCTAAGGACATTGTAAAATTGAAAGTCTTATTCAATTTTGGCGACAACAAAGTAGCTAGAAAGGACAACAAGCAAATCATTTTCCGTCTTATAGAGCCAAGTGGTTCAGTATTATACGATGCTGCTACTGGTGGTGGATTCTTCAACTTAGATGGCAAAGATTATCCTTATACAGATAAAAAATCTGTTAAGTTTGACAACTCTAAACAACAAGTTGGTTTTGTTTATGTAAAAGGCAGCGAGTACAAATCTGGTACTTACAAACTTGAAGTATACGGCGATGCTGTTAAAATTGGAGAAAGCCAATTTATAGTTAAATAATAACTTATTACCGAGTATAAAAAAAGGGGGTCATGTTTGACCCCCTTTTTTTATACTCGGTAATTTTTATTTACCATTTAGTAACATATTTAACATTTGAAAAATATATAACTTACTAAAAATCAAATTTGTAAACAATTTGTAAATAAAATTAACATTTAGTTAACATTAGAATAACTTATAGGTAATATTAAAAAATCTCCTTTGCATCCGAAAATAATTTAAAAAGGATGAAAAAGACACTTCTTGCCTTAATGGCAATTCAAACAATTTGTTTCTCAAACCTGTCGGCTCAGACCGACGTAGTGAAATCTCAAGACACTCTAGTGGCAATCCCAACGCCTAAAGAAGAGGTAAAAAAGAAATGGTATGAGACGTTATCGCTCAGGGGTTATTCCCAAATACGTTACAACCGACTTTTGGAAACTAATGAAAAACTAAAGTGCGACCAGTGCGACAAATCTATCGGTGATAAAGGAGGAATATTCTTCCGAAGAGCTCGTCTCACTTTTAGCGGTAATATACATGAACGACTATTTATTTATATACAAACAGATTTAGCTACCAATGCTGCTATAAGTTCTACTAACTCTGGACTAAATTTCTTACAGTTAAGAGATTTATATGGAGATATTTATTTAGACAATAAAAAAACTTTTAAACTAAGATTGGGATTAAGTAAAGTTCCTTTTGGTTTTGACGTATTACAGTCAAGTCAAAACCGAGTAGCTTTTGACCGTTCGGATGCTATCAATAGTGCTGCATACAATGAGCGAGACATGGGTGCTTTCTTATATTTTACACCTAAAAAAATTCAGGAGCGTTTTAAAAAATTACAAAATTCAAAACTTAAAGGTACTGGAGATTACGGTGTATTCGGCATTGGAATGTACGACGGGCAAACCGCTAGTCGCCTCGAAACTAATAACGACTTGCATTCTGTAGTTCGGGTAACGTACCCATTTGAATTAAAAAGTCAAATAGTTGAAATTAGTGCACAAGCCTATTCAGGATATTATAATGTTTTAGAAATGACCGATAGCTCAAAAGTAAAAACCGATAAAAAAAATGGCGATGTATTAGATCAACGTGTAGCGGCTAGTTTTATAATTTATCCAAAACCAATAGGTCTTCAAGCTGAATACAATTGGGGCGAAGGACCTCGTTTTACAGAAGCAATGCCAGGAGTTTATACTATAAAAAAGAGGCATTTAGAAGGTGGATATGTTCAACTTTCTGGAGCTTTTAATATTAGAAAGACTTTTTGTATGCCCTACGCAAGATATCAATATTATAAAGGCGGCAAAAAAAATGAAACGGACGCTCGTTTTCATATTGTTAAAGAAACAGAATTTGGTATAGAGTGGCAACCGATCCCTTTTTTAGAAATTACAGCCTCTTATATGGTTTCTGACAGAGTATTCGAAGATTCTAAAGTTAAAAAATCTAAACCTACCAATTTTATTAGCAATCATCAGGTAGGAAACCTTTTAAGGCTACAAGTACAGTTTAATTATTAATATATTGGTTATAAATATCTTATCAAAAATATTAAACAATATATTATTAACAATTCCTTAACATTAAAATATATAGTTTTACCCTAATTAATAAATTTAAAAATGAAAAAAATAATATTTATCCCAGTTATTGCCGCCATATTATCGTCTTGTGGTGGATCAGGAAATGATGCTAGTAAAGGAGCGGATAGTTCAAAAGCAATGGGCGGTTCTGTACAAATTGACGGTTCAAGTACTGTTTATCCAATCACGGAAGCGATTGCTTATGAATTTCAAAAAGCAAATGAAGGTGTTAAAGTAACTGCTGGAGAATCTGGAACTGGTGGAGGAATGAAAAAATTTACAAGAAAAGAAATAGATATTTGTGATGCTTCAAGACCTATAAAAAGTACTGAAGACAGTGTTGCAAAAGCTAGTGGTGTAGAATATTATGAATTACCAATCGCTTACGATGGTTTAGTAGTAGTTGTAAACCCCCAAAATAATTGGCTTTCTACTATCACTGTAAAAGAACTGAAAAAAATCTGGGAACCTTCTGCTCAAGGTAAAATCATGAAATGGAATCAGATTAGAAAAGAATGGCCAAACGAGGAAATTCATCTATATGGGGCTGGTACAGCTTCTGGCACTTTTGATTATTTTACAGAAGCTATAGTAGGTAAATCAAAATCTTGTCGTGGCGATTATACTGGCAGTGAAGATGACAACACTCTTGTACAAGGCGTATCAACTGATAGATTAGCATTAGGCTTTTTTGGTATACATTATTATAACGAAAACAAAACGAAGCTTAAAGCATTAGCTATTGATGATGAAAATAATGAAAATGGAAAAGGTGCAATTCTTCCTTCTGAAGAAAGTGTTAAAAACTCTACGTATCAACCTCTTTCAAGGCCCCTATTTATCTATGTTAGTAAAGCTTCAGCAGAGCGTCCCGAAGTAGATAAGTTTGTAAAATACTACCTTGACAAAGCAGCTGAATTTGTTCCTGAGACAGGTTATATTACACTTGAAAAAGAATTATATGTATTAATTAAAAAAAGATACGAAGCTAAGACAACAGGTTCTTTATTTCTTTCTGGAGCTAGTACTGTAGGTGTTAAATTAACAGACACTTACAAATAAACGTTACAAGGATTTAATAATTACATAATAATCAAGTGCCTATATTTAGATATCATTTAGGATATTTGAGTGAAAAAATCTTCTAACTTAATTAGAAGATTTTTTCATTTAATAATTATCAACTAAATACCTTTCATATCCACATTATAAAGGATTGATTGAAGAAAAATTTATATTTTTGCAAAATGATTAATACGGAAAAGTCTCTACAAGCACCTACACTTCCAAAAGGGAAATTTGTTCGTGCTTTACTTTGGGTATTTAGTAAAAGAGAAAAAGGAATTGAGTCTCTTTTACTTTTCAGCACACTCATTACATTGTTTATCACCATTGGTATTATTTCTGTATTAATAGTTCAAACTTTCGGTTTTTTCAAAGAAGTGTCCATCATAGATTTTTTTACGGATACGGAATGGACTCCTTTATTTGATAATAAAAAATTCGGAATTATTGCATTGTTAAGTGGGACCATACTTACTACTGGTATCGCCATGCTAGTAGCAATACCTCTAGGACTTATAATAGCCATTTACCTTAGCGAATATGCTCCTAAAAAAATAAGAGAGGTGATAAAGCCAACGATGGAAATTTTGGCGGCTATACCTACTGTTGTATACGGCTACTTTGCACTTGTATACGTAACTCCCATTCTTCAAAGTATATTCCCTTCGATGTCGGGCTTCAATGCATTGTCACCAGGAATTGTGATGGGAATTATGATTCTACCATTAGTTTCGTCAATGAGTGAAGATGCTTTGTATG
This sequence comes from Cytophagales bacterium, assembly GCA_031416415.1. Taxonomy (GTDB): domain Bacteria; phylum Bacteroidota; class Bacteroidia; order Cytophagales; family Cytophagaceae; genus JANYCO01. Next base: position 4,647 of record JANOTP010000050.1, read on the forward strand.
CTGTACCTAAAACATTGCGAGAAGGATCTTTTGCAATGGGTGCTACAAAATTCCAAACGGCTTTTCGTGTAGTAGTGCCAGCCGCACTTTCTGGAATTGCAGTGTCAATAATTCTTGCTGTTTCAAGAGCCATAGGCGAGACCATGATTGTGGCTATAGCAGCAGGTTCTCAACCTAGACTTACCTTTAATCCACTTGTGCCAATCCAAACAGCTACAACTTATATTGTACAAGTAAGCTCTGGAGATGTAGATCAAAATTCAATGGAATACAAAACAATATTCGCTGTAGGAATGACATTGTTTGTGCTTACATTAATATTAAACAATATCAGTTTTTGGTTGAAAAAAAGATACCAAGAGAATTACAGCTAATCTATACCGCCTTTTAGAATAGGATGAAGGAAAAGAAAAAATTCAAAAAACGACTTAATCTCGGAGGCATTTCGAGAAGTAAGTATTACGATTATCAAGATAAACTATTTAATTATTTTGCTTTAGGTTGTACCCTTTTTGGTGTATTTATATTGATTTATTTAATGTATAATATTCTCTCGGCTGGATTGGGAAGAATAGATTGGGATTTTATCACCAATGGTCCTGCACCTAGAGCCGCCGCTACGGGTATATATACAGCTTTGTTAGGGACGTTATGGGTAATGGTAATCACTGCATTTGTAGCATTTCCAGTAGGAATATGTGCCGCTATTTATCTAGAAGAGTATGCTAAGAAAAGTCGTTTTTCAAACATTCTAGAAATTAACATTGCGAATTTAGCTGGCGTACCTTCTATTATATATGGTCTATTAGGATTACAAGTATTTTCAAGAATTTTTGGATTTGGAAATAGCGTCCTTACCGGCGGGCTTACTTTAGCTTTACTTATTTTACCTGTTATAGTCGTATCAACTCGAGAAGCACTTAAAACAGTACCCTACACTATTCGTGAAGCTTCCTATGCACTTGGAGCATCGAAATGGCAAACAATATGGCAACAGGTATTACCCGCTTCTGTTGCGGGTATTTTCACTGGCGTTATTCTTTCGCTTTCAAGGGCTATTGGTGAAACTGCTCCTTTAATTGTAATTGGCGCGGTAACATTCGTTAGTAATGTGCCTGGTGGTCCTTATCATGGAATAGCTCCTGAAACTGGTCAACAACTATGGCATGGGTTGTTTGACGAATTTACAGTACTTCCAATTCAAATTTTCAACTGGTCTTCCAGACCTCAAGAGGGCTTCAAAGTAGTAAACTCTGCTGCGGCAATTATTGTACTTCTTTCCATTACTTTCATGATGAATGGAATTGCAGTATATTTAAGACACCGTTGGCAAAAGAAAATTAAATGGTAAACAATGGCTAATAAAATTGATGTAAAAGACGCCCACGTATATTATGGCGCTGAACATACACTGAAAGGTGTTTCGTTGGGAATAAAAAAAAATACGGTAACCGCATTGATTGGGCCTTCAGGTTGTGGCAAATCTACTTTTCTACGTCTTTTCAACCGTATGAATGACTTGATAGAGAATTGCAGAATTGAAGGCGAAATGCTTATTGACGATGTAGACATTTACTCAAACAAAATAAATGTAAGCGAACTCCGTAAAGCAGTAGGAATGGTTTTTCAAAAACCAAATCCCTTTCCCAAAACAATTTTCGAAAACGTTGCTTATGGATTAAAGGTAAACGGCGTGAGTGATAAATTCTTGATTCAGCAAAAAGTAGAAGAATCGCTCAAACAGGCCGCACTTTGGGAAGAGGTAAAAGATAAATTAAAAAAATCTGCTTTAGCTCTTTCAGGTGGACAACAACAACGTTTATGTATTGCACGTGCACTGGCAGTTTCACCTTCAGTACTACTAATGGACGAACCCGCATCAGCACTTGACCCGCTCTCTACTATAAAAATCGAAGAATTAATTTATAATCTAAAAGCTTCTTATACAATTCTTCTTGTTACACATAACATGCAACAAGCTACTCGTACTAGTGACAAAACTGCTTTTTTCTACATGGGTGAATTAGTAGAATACGATGATACACGTACTTTGTTTACAAATCCTAAAAAAGAGAGAACTCAAAACTATATTACTGGACGATTTGGGTGAGAAAAAAATGCCTATTATTTGTTAATTATTACTCGTTCTTAACTTATTTTATTTAGAAACGTTAATATAAAACAAGTAGCAAATACGATTAACAAATAATTATACTTCAAAAATTTAACTTTTTACATATATGAATCTGCTAGAAACTGAATTAGGAGAGCTAAAAACCGAGTTAAACGAAATGACATTACTTGTCAGAGGCCAACTCGAAAAAGCTATTTCTGCATTCTATACTTTTGATAAAGATCTTGCCAAAGAAATTATCAAAAATGAAAAACGTGTAAACGGTAGCGAACTAATCATAGATGCTAAATGCGAACATATTTTAGCACTCTTTAATCCTGTTGCAATAGATCTTCGTTTTGTAGTGGCTTCTTTAAAGATGGTTTCAGACTTAGAACGTATTGGAGATAATGCCAAAGGTATTGCCCAATTTATTGTAAGAAGCGAAAAACCATTTGACACTGACATGATTGAGGCTTTTCGTTTTCGCGAAATGACCGATACTGCTTTAGAAATGCTTTCTATTCTTAGTGAGTCCTTTGAAACAGATAATACTGAATTGGCCCGCACCATTTTCTCTAAAGACGAACAAATGGACGAGATAAATGTGTTGGCGAACCAAGTACTCACTAACTATGTTAAAGATATAAATGATACTGAAAAAATTCTTCAAGCCATTTATTTTCTTTCCATTATTCGTAAAATGGAACGTACTGGTGATTACATTACCAATGTAGCAGAAGAGATTATTTTCTACGTTAAAGCAAAAGTATTGAAACACAAACGAAAAACAATCGGTAAAAAGCAAAATGAGTAAAACGGTATTTCAAAATACCATTCAACGATATGTACCCGAAGCCACCGTTAGCTATTGTAGCGAACTGTGGCTTCTTTATAAATTTCGTTTTATCGTAAAGAAAAAAAGAGCTACTAAACTAGGGGATTATACTTATAACAGACTTTTAAATCAACATACCATCACGGTAAATGGCGACCTTAATCCTTATGCCTTCCTTATCACATATCTTCACGAAGTAGCGCATTTACTAACAGGCGTTCGTTATGGTTTCCGCGTGAAGCCCCATGGCGAAGAATGGAAAGCGTCTTTTAAAGAAGTATTGTATCCAATCTTGCGTGAAGAAGTTTTTCCTGTGAATGTTATAGCTCCTCTTTACGATTATATTGGAGATCCTAAAGCAACTTCTTGTTCAGACCTAGATTTGCTCAAAGCGCTAGGCGAACACGATGAACATAAACTCGAATTCTTAAAAGATGTTAAACTTTCAGAAACGTTTCGTTTTAATAAGAAATTTTTTCGTAAAGATAGCGTAGTTCGCACACGAGCTATTTGTACTGAATTAGGCTCCAATAAAAAATATTATGTTCCTCTTGCCGCCCAAGTTGAAATTTTACAAACAGGCCTTTTTTAATTGAAAAACTATTGCCTCATTGTAGTTTACAAATCCTAATTACTATTGTTAAGTAATTATTAATTATCTTTAAGATTACAGGGATACTATAAACAGTGAAATTATACTATCATTTTCGGAACAATCCGAATTTATCGCTTAGCACTATAAACGTATTAAGCGATTTCTTAACTTTTTAAATTGTAAGTAGAATGAATAATGTAACTCGAAATTTAGACATTTTAGATTCAATTGTTGATTCTATATCAATAGTGAATTCTAGTGGAGAAATAGTATTTACAAATGCATCTTGGCAAAAATTCTCTTCAGATAATTCAGGTAATGCAAAAAACACATGCGTTGGGATTAATTATATTGGCGTTTGCGGGAAAGTAAACGGTGAAGAATTTGAAAAGGCAAATGAAGCCTCTGAGGGAATACAAAAGGTAATAAATAAACAAATTCCTTTTTTCGAATTAGAATATCCATGCCACTCGATTGACGAAAGACGATGGTTTATAATGCGTGTAAATCCTCTTTCAACTTCCCCAGACTTAACACTTATCACGCATATTAATATTACGAATAGGAAACTATCGGAAGAAAAAAATGAAACCCATAATCAACAATTAAAAATTATTAACGAACGGCTAAATACTACCTTGTTAAAAATCGTTCACGATATACAAAGCCCCTTAACTTCTATTGAGGGCTTAGTAGACCTTACTAGAATGGACGATGAAAAACATGCAATCAGTCCATACTTTGCAATGATTGAACAGAGTATTACTAATCTAAAAAAATATATACAGGATACATTAAATATGTTTTCCGAAGGGCTTATTATAGAATCAATAAATTTCAAAGATTTAATAAATGATTTTTTCGAATCTATAAAACATGCAGAAGTCCTAAAATTATTCAAAATTACAATTGCAGTTGACCAAGACATTGACTTTCGTTCAGACAAAGCAGAAATAAATTTAATTATATCTAATATCATCAATAATTGCTTGAAATATTATGACAAAAACAAACAAAAAAACTTTATCACTATTGATATAAATGTCAATGAACACGAGGCATGCGTTTCTATTCTAGACAATGGAATAGGAATTCAGGAAGAAGCAATCTTAAAAATATTTGATTTAAATTTTCAGGAAAATGTAACTTTTTCTACAGGAGCTGGGATTGGTTTATACCTAGTTAAAAAATCTATTGTTTTACTCAACGGAACAATTAAAACCATTTCTACTTCAGGGGTTGGGACCGAATTTATCATTAACATCCCTAATTCGAAAAAAAATTAATTTTCCCTCTTTCTTAATTCTTTTATTAATTTATTTGACTAATCTCAATATCTCCCTCATCGGGAATAGCATTAACTATAATTTTACCATCAATCACCTCGAGCGTATTTTTAGTATTTTTTTGTTTCACTTTTACTTTCTTCCATTCAATGGGAACGTTGACTAACAAGGTAAGTGGGAAATTAAAAAGATCGTTAGGAAGATTGTCCGTTATACTAAAAATTATTTTATTAGCTGTTTCGAGTGTCTGTACTATAGTTACATCGTCTCTCTCTTTACAATACCTCGTAACGTTGCCAACCGTTTCTATCCATAACACGTTACTTTTTTGTTTATCTTTTAACCACTGAATAAACGGGTCTAAACTTTCGATAGATACTGGATGCCAAGAGTCATTGGCAGTAATAGCCTCCTCAAAAGGAAAGACATCGTGAGCCAAGTAAACAGTCCAACCTCCCTTTGCAATTGTAGTAGTAACAATCCAATTTTCCAGCTCTTTAATTTTTAGTTGGTCCGATGCTATTGTACGCCCACCATTGTAGGAAATAGTATGCGCTTGTATATTCATCCAATCGGCAGGGTGCACAGGATTAAATCCAGACCCTAATCCTCGGGATGAATAATAATGTTTTGCGGTTTCTTCTTCTACACGACCACTAAAATCTACATACGGGTACGCAAACGTGATTGATTTGTAATTAGGAATATTTTTCTTCAGGGCCCTTATAGGTTCTGTTAACTCATATTGCAACGTTCCACTCTCCTTTACTGCCCCTTCGCGAAGGGCTGTTAGCCGTGGATGTGTGGCACTATGCGAAGCAATTTCATGCCCTTTCGAATGCATTTCTATAAATTGATACCAATACCCATTTCGCCATTTTGGACTTGCTAAAGAATCAGATTCAAGATTTTCTGAAACAATATAGAAGGTAGCTTTTAAGCCATATTTATCGAGAACTGGAGCTACATATTTATAATGCGAAATCATTCCATCGTCAAATGATAACGAATAAGCGGCTTTAGCAAACCCATACCAATCTGCAATTTTCACTTTGTCAGAAATTTTTTGTTTAGGCACATTGATTTCTGTCGCTTCATTATTCTGTGCGAATAAATTAGTACTTGAAATTGTCAAAATCACTACAACTGTCCATAAATTTACAGAACTATTTTTCATATTTGATTTGTAAAATTTATCAATAAATTAATAGAAATTATTTTTTAAGTGCGGTAGTAAGTAAATGGCAAAAAATACCATTTGCCACCACTATATCTGATTCTATGGGGCTACTGCTTGCGTTTATAAAACCTTTTTCATTATCAAAAGTAAACTTCCTTGGCTTATTTTGAAAAACCACATATTGAGTTGTAGCATCAATATAAACATCGTATACATTGGCTGGATTTTCTGGTAGTGTTTTATTGCCAGGTTTCTCCTCTTTCTCCTTTTTTACTGGAACCGGGTATTCAACATAAAATTTACCCATGCCTGAAACGCTGATACTAAAATTGACATACTCTTTTACAGCTTTGTAATTTTCTTCGTTAAAACAATTTTTATAATCCATAGTAGTAGATGGGGATTTGGAACAATGACAAGCACTAAAGATAAACACTGCTGAAATTAAAAAAGGTAAAGTAAAGCGCATAATTCTTTTGGTTAATTTCTTTGAATAACTATTACCGTCCTTATAATTATAAATTAATTACTAACTGAAATCCAAAAACCATTAATGATACGATAGCCATTAAACTTATTATTAAAAAGGCAATTCCTTTTCCATTCAAATCTTCATGAGATGTTTGTATTAATTTAAATATACTAAACAATGTTTTAGTAGACCGCCAAGAAAATACACCAAACAGCGCTAAGCTTATAAACATACCAGCTAGTGGTCCATAAGGTATCTTCTGTGAAATCAAATACGCTATCACAATAGAAATACAGCCAGAAAATCCTCCTGACAGCAAGGCTGTTTTAGCTTTTATTCCAATAAAAATCACTGCTGTAATACCACAAATAATTAAAAAAAATCCATAAAACACTAAAATAGAAATCAAATATTGATCCATCATATATTAAATTTTATCTCCTCGTAAAATTCTAAAACGTTTTCTTGCCTCTACAATAAAAATACTTCCTGGGTATTTCAACATGAATTTCTGATAAGTATCCATTGCTTTTGGTATATCTTTTAGATTTTCCTCGTAGATATTCCCTAAGGTATAGAGTGCATTATCTCCTAGAATATCTTCAGCATAGTTCATATTTATTTTATCAAGCGCTACAATTGCATTTGGGATATCGCCCATTTTTCTATAGATTTTAGCACTGAGCCAAAGTAATTCGTCTGTAAGTGGATGAGAAGGAAATTTTTTCATCATTGAATCCGTTTTTATAATCGCTTCGTTCAGCTTATTTTGAAAAAGCAATAAATCTATTGCGGCATACTCTTTCATCGCTTCTGTAGTACTGTCAAGACCCGTATTGTCTTGAATAAGAATACTAAGATCCATTGCATCGTTAGAAATTTCGCGAGAGGTGGCAAGCTTTAAAACATCTAAGTGTTCTTGCGCAAGCTCAAATTCACCTTTGTAATAAGACAGTTTAGCATTTCTCAATTTTGCTTCATGACCTAATGGGTCTTCTTTCATATCTTTCTCTACTTGAGAATAAAGTAAAGAAGATTCCCAGGGTTCACCTTTGAGAAGGTAAATATCACCAAGATCAATTTTTGCTTTACATTTTCCACGAAGATCATTTCGTGCAATGTTGATTGTTTCGTTTAGTAGTGTGGCAGCCGTATCTAGATTGTTTAAATAAAATGCATAAAGCTGGGCCGTGCTTCTTCGCGCATCGATAGTAGAAGGACTTATACCAATTTCATTTTCAAGTTCACGAATCATACTTAAATAATCGGAAATTAGAGAACGAATTTTTAAAGGATTTATAGGATACGAATTTTTTATAGTCTCCTCCTTTGCGCGAATGAGCTCTCGTTTTGCAGCCGCATAATATAACGCATCTGGGCTTGGATATTCTTTAATAATGTATTCGAAAAATTTTGAGGCGCTTTCATAGTCTTTATTATCCATTGCTATTTTCCCTACCTCCATCAATTTAGAACCCTGAGAACGATAACGCTTATCAATCGCCTTGGCCTGAAAGAACGCCTTATTAAAATTCTTTTTTTGCAGATTAAGCCAGAGTAGTAGTTCATTGTAGGCTATTTCGTTAGGCTCGTTTTGAATTCGCTCATATAATTTTGACTCAAGCAAGTCAAGATCCGGTCCTTCTTTTAAATTATTTTGAAATACATTTTTTACATTTTCTAATTCTTGTGGATCATTTTTCAAAAAAGAAAGAAGCTCTTCAATTGTCTGATCAGCATTTCCTTGCATAAAATAAATATTTGCAAGAGGAATAGCATACAAGGAATTATTCTTTAAGCTCTTTCTTGAAGCTAACAACAACTGCTTTGCTTTTTCAGTTAACTTTCTTTTTAATAAATAATCAGCTGCCTTTTCGACCAGTATTTCATTTTGTTTTATATCGTTAACTATTCCTGTAAATTCTTTTTCGGTCTTATCTTCCCCATTCATCTCACTCACCAATACATAATGGTCGAGCTTATAAAAGAGATTGTCGTCCGAAATTTTGATCATTTTTCGAATAAGCTTTTCGGCTTCTTCTTTTTCTTTGAAATGGAAAAGCGTCGCAAGGTAGTTGTCGTATATAAATGGCAAGTTTGCATTGTTTTTAGAAAGCCTTTCATACATGTCCTTCGCTTTATCGTATTCGTTCGTGCCAAAATATTCATTTGCAATTTCAATATCACGGTCTTGAGCAACGAGAGTTCCAGACAATAAAATAAAAAATAGAACCCCTACTAGTAAAAAAAATCTACTAAACACTCTATTTATTAGAAATGAAACTATACTTGAACCGTTATAAAATCTTGATTTCATAAATACTTAACGAAGCGAAAACTTATTTCTTCTACTCTAAAGATACAAAACTTTAAAACAACTATACGACTTTTTCTTGGCTGTTTATGTGACTAGAATAATGAACTTAAAACAAGTACTCTTATTTGGCAATTGTTCTTTTTATTGTATCCTGACCTAATAAATCGGCCATAACATCAAACAACATCGGGTATTTATGTTTGAATGCTACTGGGAGCTCAAAGAAATACACTACCGCAAGTGCGAAATATTCGTCCCCTTGTCGTTCATCAGTTTCCATATTTTGAAACATCCCGCTCATGAAAGTTTCGGCTTCTTGAACAGAGATTTTCTCCCACTTACTATATTTTTTTTCAGAGAAAAATTTATACCCTTTACTCTGCAAACGATTATCTTTTATAAGCGCAGAGGCCATTACTTTTAACCCTTCGTTTTGTCCGTCATCTGACTGAGCATAGCCTTCTACAAATTCATTCCAAGGTATCACAATTGTATTACTTTGAGACGCAGTTTTCGGCTGCATAGCTCCATTAGGCATTATAAGAATATGAGTAAAGGTAGAGTTTCCCATAAGAGGAAGTCCAAAAGTAATTTGACAAGCAGCAGCAGCAATCATTACCTTCATTTCATCGGTAATAGCATAGCCATTTTCTGTAGTAAACATTTTGGTACTCATATAATGACGTACCCTTTTTTCAAAAAGATCTTTATCCGGTTTGCTTAACTTATTATAATAATCGCATTTTTCAGATAACACTGCACGGTGTATTCCAGATAATGGCTCCGTTGCTTTTATTGCCTTAGCTCCAGACTTAGATCGATTCTCAATTATTTTAGTGACCTTATAATATACTACCAATAAAATTCCAATTGCAACAACTGATAGTAGTGCAAATTCAAAGGCAGAAACATCTTGGTCTGACCAATGCGTAGAGCTGTTTCCACCTCTGTAATAATACCAACGAAATAAAAATATAGCTGAGAGAGTAGTGTTTACCATAGTTATAATAGTTCAAGAATAGTTTTGAGAGAAGTGTATTTTTCTATTGTTGCTTTTAACACTTCTATCTTCACTCTCTCTTGTTCCATTGTGTCTCTATGGCGTATCGTAACGGTATCGTCTTCCAAGGTTTGGTGGTCTACCACAATACAGAAAGGAGTACCTATCAAGTCTTGGCGTGTGTAACGTTTTCCGATAGCATCTTTTTCTTCGTATACTACGTTCATGTCGTATTTCAACTCATCCATTATTTTAAGCGCTTTTTCTGGCAAACCATCTTTTTTTGTAAGTGGGAAAATAGCAGCCTTCACAGGAGCAAGAGCAGGGTGTAGTTTTAAATATACTCTTTCTTTGAGCGTCTCTCCTTCTCCAGTACTTTCTTCTGTGTAGGCATTGCAAAGAATAGCCAAGAATGTTCTGTCTGCTCCTACTGAGGTTTCTACTACAAACGGAATATAATTTTTATTAAGTTCGTTGTCAAAAAATTGAAGTTTTTTCTTTGAAAACTTTTCATGATTGGCAAGATCAAAATCGGTACGAGAGTGTATCCCTTCTATCTCTCTGAAGCCGAACGGAAATTGAAATTCTATATCAACAGCAGCATTAGCATAGTGCGCTAATTTTTCATGATCGTGAAAACGTAATTTATTAGCAGGCAAACCGATTGCTTGGTGCCATTTCAAACGGGTTTCTTTCCATTCGTTATACCATTTCATTTCATCGCCTGGACGAATAAAAAATTGCATTTCCATTTGTTCAAATTCACGCATACGAAACGTAAACTGACGAGCTACTATTTCATTTCTGAAAGCCTTTCCAATTTGTGCGATACCGAAAGGAATTTTCATTCTTCCTGTTTTCTGAACATTCAAAAAATTTACAAATATCCCTTGTGCTGTTTCTGGTCTTAAATAAATAGTACTTGAATCTTCGGCTACAGAACCTACTTGCGTAGAAAACATCAGATTGAATTGACGTACTTCTGTCCAATTAGCATTTTTAGAAATAGGACAATTGATTCTTTCCGCTATGATTAATTCACGAACACCTTCTAGATCATTAGCCTCCAAAAGACGTGCGAGTTTTTTCAGAAGCACATCCGCCTCTTCCTTTTTACCAGCATTTTCAAGTTCTTCTGCTCTTCCTTCTACAAGTTGATCGGCACGGTAACGTTTTTTGGAATCTTTATTATCAATCATTGGATCGCTAAAACCGTCTACGTGACCACTAGCTTTCCAAGTGGTAGGGTGCATAAAAATAGCAGCATCTATTCCAACAATGTTGTCGTTGAGCTGTACCATCGCTTTCCACCATGCTTGTTTAATATTATTTTTAAGCTCTACACCATTTTGTCCGTAATCGTAAACAGCTTGAAGACCATCGTAAATTTCACTAGAAGGGAATACAAAACCATATTCTTTTGCGTGTGATATTACTTTTTTGAACACCGTGTCGTCTACTGGGGCTACTACTTTATTTTCCATAAGGGTAAATATAATTATATTTTAATAATTTGTTCTGATAGCTATCAGGATTGGTAATTTGATAATGACAATAGTAAGAATGTATATTGAAAGCTTTTACAAAACTGCAATACAAGATATCTCAACATTAGCATCCTTAGGTAAACGGGCTACTTCTACCGTTTCTCTAGCAGGAAAATCCGATACAAAATATTCCCCGTAAATTTTATTTATAGTCGCGAAATTATTTAGATCTTTTACAAAAATGCTGCATTTAACTACTTTCGTAAAATCGGCACCAGCCTCTTCCAAAATAGCTTGCAAGTTCTTCATGACTTGAGTGGTTTCCATTTCGATGGTTTCGTTTACCATAAGTTGCGAAATCGGATCTAATGCTATTTGCCCAGATACATAGAGCGTATTGCCTACTAAGATCGCCTGGTTATAAGGACCAATAGGAGCAGGAGCATTTTTACTCGTAATTACTTTTTTCATATTTTTATTTTATTAATTCTAACTTTTTATACTCCGTCAAAAAGAATCGCTCGAAATCTTCAAATTGATTTAAGCCTTTACTTTCACAAGTCCCTTAACGTACTCTACCTTATGTTTGAGCGATACTGTATTTTGATCTATAATCGTAATGTGACCCATTTTTCGAAATGGCTTGGTGATTTTTTTTCCATACAAATGCACAAATACTCCTTCTACTGCCAATGCCTCTTCTAAGCCTTCGTACTGAGCCAAACCAGAGAATTCTGCTTCACCTAAAAGATTGATCATAGCAGCTGGCAATATTTGTTTTGTACTTCCAAGAGGGAGGTTTAATATTGCCCTAAGATGTTGTTCATATTGGGAGGTAATATTGGCTTCAATACTTTGATGTCCGCTATTATGAGGGCGAGGCGCTACTTCGTTTACAATAATCTCACCTGATTTATCCAGAAACATTTCTACGGCTAACAACCCAACCATATTCAATTCTTCTATCACCCGGAGTGCTATTTCAGTTGCGTCCTTTAGTTGTTCAGTAGTAAGTTCTGCGGGTGCAAAAAGATATTCTACTAGATTATGAACGGGGTGAAAAACCAGTTCTACAGCAGGAAAGGCAGACGTTTCACCCGACTCGTTTCTTGCCACAATAACTGAAATTTCTTTTGCGTAATCTACCTTTTTTTCTAATAGGCCAAGCCCTTCTAATGCGTTAGAAATGTCCGCTACATTGTCCAATCGTTGCACACCACGCCCGTCGTATCCGGATCTGCCAAGTTTCTGAAAGGCTGGAAGAAACGAACTGTTCTTTTTTATATCTTCTATGGAATCCGTAAGTATAAAATCTGCTGTTGGGATATTTTTTTCTTTATAAAACTGCTTTTGTACTCTTTTGTCCTGAATAATTTTAATTACTTCTGGCTGAGGAAAAACTTTTACCCCTTCTGACTGAAGTTTTTCAAGGGCTTCTACATTAACATTTTCTATTTCTATGGTAATAAGATTTTTATCTTTACCCCATTTGTAAACAGTTTCAAAATCAGTTAAAGAGCCAACTTGAAAACCTTTAGCACTACTCAAACAAGGTGCTGCTGGATCAGGATCTAGGCAATAGATATCAATATTAAGATCTGTTGCGACTTGGATCATCATTCGCCCCAATTGACCGCCACCTAAAACCCCTAGCTTAAAATCACCATAAAATTTCATATGGGCGAAGATAGGAGAAATAATTTTGAATTCTAAACAGAGAATTGACAAAACATACTTCCACCCTCTCTAAAAATGATGTTAAAAATACACCCGAAAAAAACCCAATAAAAAACCCTGCCCCTACAAAAAAAGTAGAAGGCAGGGCCATTTAACTAACCAGATGAAATTTTCTATTTAGATTACCATTTGAATATGGTAGCCAAACCTATAGTTGTTTGTTCGTTGATTGCCAATCCTCTGCTATCCTCGTAGATTTTTTGATCGGAACCATCAAATCTGAATTCAGGTTTCACAATAAAGTGACCGTTAGCAAGTGTAATAGGAGCAGTAACTGTAATAGAGTTATTAATAGCTCTTCCTACACCACCGAAACCGCCCATATAACGTACTCCGAAGAAATCTTCGAAACGCTCAGCACGTACACCAATACCTAACCAATCAGTGATTGCATAGTTCACATATAAAGCTACACCACCCCAATCTGCTTTGTTTTTAGTAGAATCAGAGAATTTTGCAGAAGTACCTGCAATAGCGTATCTAACAAGTGAATCCGTAGATTTGTTGTTTGCTACATAATATCCATAAGCAGCATTTAATCCTACATAGAATTTATCAGTAATCTGATAACCAGTAGTAAGATCCCATAAGTGTCTGTTGTAATTTCCTTTATTTCCAAGTGGAGAAGTTGCTGCAAAGTTACTAAATGGAGCAACTGGAGCTCCGTCATCACCGCTACCACCTATGTAGTTAACATAAACATTCCATTTGTCAATTGGCTTAACAAAAACTTGAGCAATAACTGATTTCTGTTTGTTGTTGTCAAAAAGGTTATCCCAATTATTTACTAATCCTAACATAACAGAAAACTTATCAGAGAATGCATAGTTTGCTTTAGCTCCAACATGGTAGAATGGACCGTTGTTGAATAAATTAGATAATGAATAGTGATAGTTAACAGGAGCATCAATTACTTCGTAACCAATGTGAGTACCGAACTGACCTACTGTGAAAGACAATTTACTTGTAGCTTTCCATGTTCCATAAGCCTGCTTGATAGCAGCTGATGTTCCATATAAGTTTCCGAAAGTTGGGTGTTGGTAAAGGTTTACACCTACTATACCAGCTGGGCCGTAAGCACCGTTGTTTACGTTACCGAAGTTTCCCATTTCAGCATTTGGGCCAAAAGTAAGGTCTGCCACGATATCTACTTTACTAGAAGAATAATTTGCTTTGAATTGAACTAATCCTAATGAAAACTGATCTACAGTTCTGTCAAAAGCTCTACCAGCTCCAAATCCACCGTTTCCTAATGTAGAATTCGACGCGGGATTGTTAAATGCATGGTTATAATAAGTATCAATATAACCTGACAGGGTTAATTTCCCATCATCTACAGCTGTTGCTGCTGTACTGTCCTGTGCCTTAGCATTCCATGCCAAGCTCATCATGAAAATCAAAGTTAGTAATGTTATTTTACGCATAATTTAGTTTGTTTGGTTGTTGTAAATTAAATAATAAACTTAGGAACCTTCAAAGAATTAATAAATTAAAATATTTATATATCTTATATGGTAAATATATAAGATTAAGTAATACGATGCAACTGTTTTGGACAAAATAAGACAATAAAAAAGCCATTTTTGATGTTTTTTTCTATATTTTATTGTAAAAGTACTAAACAGATCTGGGCTTTATCTTTACTAGTAAGATACAATTATATTGAAATAATATAATTGTAGACCTTTCCAGATCTAGTATTTTATTTATAAAAGATGGAAAATTTGCTTAAATATACCGTTTTTAAAAAATTAGCATATTTTTAAATGTTAGAATTGTACATTTTATAATATTTATTAAAAAATAAGTTAAAATTTAGACCTATAAAGATGAATTTTTAAAATTATTTCAAAATTTAGGTGTTTTTTTTACTTAAATGGTTAAAATAGGCACCGCTTTAAACAACATAAAAAATACAGCTACAAATTTAAAACCTAAAAGGCTCACTTTTTACATTAGAAGAAGAACAAAAACTAAAGAAGAGCAGGAATAAAACAGAATGCAGTCAATACTAAAAAGATCAATCGGAATACTTTAAGCATTTTATTAAAATTATTGAGGGGGGGGTTGCAGTTATTGTTGGAATAATAAACGAAATCCTCTTTTAAATGCTTTATGGTTTCTTTCCAACTATGAATTAGCAAGAGTGACAGCAAGAGTAGGGAGAAGTCCTCCCCAGATTTTCTGATTGATCCAATAAAACTATATTCCTGCTACATAAAAAAAGAAAGCCTTCCGGTGTTATACAGAAGGCTTTCCAAGAAATTTAAACAGGTTATGAATAAAATTGTGTTATGTACTAATATATACTTATCACAGTTCAAAGGTAACCTAATGGTTAGGTTAATTACAAATTAACTTATTAACAAAAATTTTATATATAGCCTTGATTTAAAGTCTACCTAGAAATATATTTACCATTTCAGAGATTCTTTAGGTATTTTGATAGGTTATTTTTAATAATAATGAGTGAAAATACAAGTTAATGGTTAGTTTTTATTTTTCAAATTATTGACAGCTAGATATTTATAAAAATATTTATTCTATAATTCCTTACCTAAACGTATTCAGTAACGTACTATAAAATAGTATTGACTAAAAGATTAATTACTATGAAGCAAGAATATACGGTGAGAGGTTATTTACTAAGTCAACATGTAATGCCTTTTTTTAAAATATCGGTGAAAACAAAAGAAAAAGCCATTTCCTTAGCGGAAGTACTGATAGAAGATCGTTTTCATTACGTCACTATTATTAACCATGCCTCTGACGAGGCTATCATTGAAATGAAAAAAGAGCTCGTATTAGGAAAATAGTATCAATGTAGGCTTTTTGATAATCATAACTTGACAAATAAACCCTTCTTCCTTATCTTGTACCTCCAAACCCACTATGAAGCAAGCCAATGAAGAAGGTAAAGGTATCCGTATTTCTATTAATCCTGGTTCCAGGTTTTCTGATAGCCCAATCCAAAAAAAATGTTTCGTTAATAGCTAAGGCGGACAAATTTTATGAAAGCTCAGAATTCTATTGGGCTGCACAAGATTATAAATTGGCTGCTACACTAGATACTTCTAATGTTTATTTAACCGCTCAATTGGCTGAATGTTATCGTAACCTTTACGATTATAAAAACGCTGAGCCGCTCTACCAAAAACTACTCTCAAAAGACAAAACCAAATATCCTACCGCTCGCTTTTGGTATGCCTCTATCTTAAAAGACAATGGAGAGTTTGACCCAGCAATCAATAACTTTGAATCATTTCGCATTGAAAACGAACAAAATCCAGATTTTGAACTAGAACTTTATAAAGAAAAAGCGAAACAAGAAATTGACGATTGTAAAAAACTTTCTTCGGAAGATAAAAAAGATGCTCTAAAAAATTACGGTTTTCTCCATTTACCAAAACCCCTCAACAGTACTGCCGATGATTTTTCGCCCGTTATTGGCGACAACGATAGCATGTTGGTTATAACTTCTTCAAAAGCGCATACTACAGGAAAAGGTGCTGCAGGCCCTGAAGAACACACAGATGCACATCGTTTTGTAAAAAAGAGTGATAGCACTTGGCAAATTATAGATAATACCCATCACGATAAATTCTCTTCTTTAAATTCTCATTTCAATGAAAGCTCAGGATCTTTTACTGCTGACAAAAAAAGATATTATTTCACACGTTGTGACGACCACATTATGATCGATAACCGTCGCGAATACAACTGTGCTATTTATGTAAGCCATAATGAAAATGGTAAATGGGGCACTCCATTAAGATTAAATGAAAATATAAATGCTCCTTCTCAATGGAATGCTCAACCCTCTATTTCTCCTGATGGGAGTTTACTTTTCTTCGTATCCAAACGTCCAGGAGGTGCTGGTATGCACGATATTTGGCTGAGCACGAGCAACGGTGATGATCAGTGGTTGCCACCACAAAACATTTACGGCATTAACACCATGTACATGGATGTGAGCCCAAAGTTTGTTGCTTCAGAAAACGCTTTATTCTTTTCTTCTACAGGAATGGGAGGATACGGTGGCTTTGATATTTTTATGACAAAAGCCGAAGAACAATTTTCAAGAATCTACCACTTAAAAAAACCTTTCAATTCCAATCGTGACGATATCTTTTTTACTCCCGGCAAAAAGAAAGGCTATCTTTCTTCAAATCGAAAAGGAGGCTTTGGAAACGATGACATTTATAGTTTTGAAATAGAAAATTCCCTGAAAAATTTTATTGACGAAGTAGTATTACAATCAAAATAAGTTTTAATTAAGCGTCACTGACATTTTCATTTAGGTGAAAATGTCAGAGCCAACATTAGATATTTTTAATTTTAGAATATAATTTTTAGAATAATTTAAACCACTTTTCTTATCTATTAACCCTTAATGTGGGAATTCTCTAACTCATTTCGTCTATTATGTAATATTTATGCTTCATTTCGTGCTCAATTTTGAACTCATAAAAATTCCTTACCAAAAAGGTTTCAAGGGAAAAGAATAATTGGTTTAAAATTATATAATGAAAATGATACAGAAATTGAGAAAAACTATTCTTAACACAACTATAATAATACTACTAGTATTGAGTGGGAGCATTACGATATTTGCTCAAAGTAATAGACTGAAAGAAGCCACCCGTATATATGACTCGCTAAAAAGTCACAACATAGCCTTTCCTAAAACGGTTTTAGCTATAGTTATTTATGAAACGGGTTGGATGCAATGTAAAAGTTGTGCGTTGAAATATAATAATTTATTTGGCTTCCGCACCAACAAGGATTTCTTAAAATTCTCAAGTGTTAGTGAGTCTATCAAGTACATGAAAAAATGGCAAAACAGATATTACCTACCTTGGAAAGCGAGACACCCAGAGGGTACTTACCATGAATATCTCGTATACATTGGCTACTGCGACAATATGGATAGTTATCTAAAAAATATAAAAAATATTGAAGAATGGTTATCGAATAATATAGCTATGGTAAAAGAATAGAAGTTCTTTTGGGGAAAAGACTTTATAAGAAATGAGTTTGGCTATCCGGCTTTAGCTATGAAAGCACTACAGTCATTGATCCATATCACTTCACTTACAACTTCCTTTATATTTTTCTTTTACTAGCGAGATAACGTTTAACTCAGTGTTAATTACTTTATCAATTTTAGTATTTGTTAAAATGATGCCATAGATATTTCGGCAAGAATCTATAAAAGGAAAAGTACCTGTAAATCCGGGACAAAATAATGCTGTCTGGTATTCTTCCAATTCCTTAAAATCATAAATCCAAGTGCCCAATCCATAACTAATATTCTTTCCACTAGCAAATTCTTTTACTAAAGGAGCCGTCCTCGTTAGTTCTTTTTGTAGAGCAATAGGTAATTGGCTTTTAAAAAATTCTTTCGTTGACGCCTCCGATAATACTTGTGTCCCTTTATAATTCCCTTTGTTGCCTATCATATATAAAAAATTAAGATAGTCAGCGGGTGTTGAACAAACTCCTCCACCTAAATCTGGGTTGTTTTTTTCATAACAATATAGCGTATTTGTCATTTCACATTTTGAAGCAATAGTAAGTTGAAAAATTTCAGCCCAAGCTTTTCCTGTCACAATTTCTGCAATTCTACCTGCTATTCTATAAGACATGCCTCCATATTCGAAAGCTTCGTTAGGCTTGTTTTTCAAGGGTACATATTTGGCAATGCTATCAATTAATTGCGCCAAAGTTACTTCTTTATAATTTAAATTAGAGAAGGGAGGAAAGCCACTAGTATGAGTTAAGCATTGCCTTATACTTGGCTTTCCTTTACCATATTTTGAAAAAATTGGCAGGTACTTTCCTATGCTATCGTCTAACGATAAATAACCTTGATCTGCCAAAGATAATAGTACCGCTGCCGACAACCATTTGCTAGCCGATGCTATATTTATTTTAGTGTCTAATTTAGCTAAGCCCACTTGATAACTATAGAGCGTTTGATCGTGTTGTTTTACAACCATTATGACGTGACCTCTAAAGTCATCCTTTTTTTCTTCTAATATAGCACCAACCTCTGGCAAGTTTTGTGCATACGATATACCATAAGAATAAAAGAAAAATAGAATTAAAATTTTTAATTTCATGAAATTTTTAAAGAAAATAAATTCAACTTACTATTACTCAATTATAAAAATTTCTATTTAATTGTTTCTAAAATTCACATCATCGTTTTCGTCTTCTTCTCCTGCAGAACCTACGTTGTTAAGCAAGCTTCCAAGTAAATCTTTAAACTGAATCCCGCTATCTAATTTATGTTTGCTAATCTGAGAATATTCAGCTAGCCCATGAAGCAAAAACTCCATGTAAAGTAACTTCTCTTCTTTATTTAACGTTGGGTGTAGATTATTTACAACCGTAGCAAGGCCTGGTACAGATGTTAAAACACGCTCGTATTCTTCGTTCGACATAGTTTGTAAGAAATCAATAAAATTTCCGTTGTTAAACCAGTCAATTATTTCTCTATAGGTATTGTTTTTCTTCTCTTGTCCTTTTTTAATTTTTCTAGCTTTTTCAGGGCTAGGAAAAAGTGTTTCAAACTCTTCTCTTATCGCTTTACCAATTAGGTGAATAGCAACACTAGATATTCCCTCTAATTCACCTTCATATACAAGCTCTATTTTCCCTGTGATGGAAGGAATCACACCCATTACATCGGACACTCTTAAAAATGTTTTTTCATCCCCCGACAATAGCATTCGTCTCTCAGCAGTACTATACATATTTTCAAAGGCAGAAATAGTAAGCCTTGCGGATACTCCACTTTTTTGATCTACGTATTCACTTTTTCTTGCTTCAAAAGAAATCTGTTCTACCAATTGTTTAATAAGCTCAGGAGCTTTAATGTTGTTTTTTTGAAAATCGCTGAGCCTTGCTTCCTGTTCTGTAATCTGTCTTGAAATCTCAATAACTTTAGGATAGTGGGTTAAAATCTGACTGTCTATCCTGTCTTTTAAAGGAGTGATAATTGAACCTCTGTTGGTATAATCTTCAGGGTTTGCTGTAAAAACGAATTCGATATCAAGCGGTAGACGTAATTTGAATCCACGAATTTGTATATCTCCTTCTTGCAAAATATTAAACAAGGCCACTTGAATTCTTGGCTGTAAATCGGGCAGTTCGTTGATCACAAAAATGCAACGATGCGAACGAGGAATTAAACCAAAATGTATAACTCGTTCGTCGGCATAAGTTAGTTTCATTGTAGCGGCTTTGATTGGATCAAGGTCACCAATCAAATCTGAAACAGAAACATCGGGTGTAGCAAGTTTCTCAGTATAACGATCGTCTCTATGCATCCATCCAATAGGTGTATCGTCACCTTTTTCACTGATCAAGTCAACTGCGTAGCGCGACAACGGTTGCAAGGGATCATCGTTTATTTCAGAACCATACACAATTGGAATGTATTCATCAAGTAAGTTGGTCATCAACCTTGCCATACGGGTTTTAGCTTGCCCTCTAAGTCCAAGAAAAATAATATTATGTTTAGAAAGAACGGCAGTCTGCATCTGAGGAATTACTGTTTCTTCATACCCTTTTATTTTATCAAAAAGATTAATTTTATTTTTTAGGGCTACCACCAAATTTTGGCGCATTTCTTCTTTAACAGACTTTGACTGATATCCAGAGGCTTTAAGCTCTCCAAGGGTTTTAATAGTTGGGGTACTTTTCATAATAGATTTAAATCGCAAATGCGTATGTCGTGGTTTTATAAAATTATTTAACTGTCTTTCTTCTGTTTTTTACAAAATCTTCAAATACATATTCTCCAAGACCAGTCAAGGAGCTATAAAAAGCTCTTCCGTTATTAGTTTTTGTAAATTCACGTACAAACTCTTGTAAGTAGGGGTCTTTGGCAATCATAAAAGTGGTTATAGGAATTTTCAACCTTCTACATTGAGCAGCCATATTCAAGGTTTTATTTACTACTTTTCTATCGAGCCCAAAACTATTTTTATAATATTGATTCCCCTCTTTTAAACAAGTAGGTTTTCCATCCGTAATCATAAAAATCTGTTTGTTGGCAGACTTTCTTCTGCGCAATAAATCCATTGCAAGTTCTAACCCTGCATAAGTATTAGTATGATAGGGACCTACTTGAAGGTAGGGAAGGTCTTTCACTTCTATCGGCCAAGCATCGTTGCCAAAAACAATAATATCCAATGTATCCTTAGGGTATTTTGTTTTTATTAATTCTGCAAGGGCCATTGCTACTTTTTTGGCAGGCGTTATTCTGTCTTCGCCATATAAAATCATTGAATGGGAAATATCGATCATCAAACAGGTGGACGTTTGAGATTTTTGTTCTTTCTCTTGCACTTGCAAATCATCCTGAGTAAGTCGAAACTCCTCAATGCCATGATTAATCTGTGCGTTTTGCAACGACTCTGTAAGGCTTATAGAGTCTAGATTGTCACCAAATTCAAAAGGACGAATATCTGAAGTGAGTTCATCGCCATTGCCTGTGAAATTAGTTTTATGATTTCCTTGATTGGTTTTCTTAAATTTTCCAAAAATTTCTTCTAACGCATTCTTTCGAATAGTTTGTTCCGATTTTCCCGTAAGATCAAAACTCCCTTCCTCGCTCCCCTCTTCAATAAACCCTTTTGATTTCAGATCTTCAATAAAATCGCCCATACCATACTCACTGTTCGTAAGAGTATACTCTCTATCCAGTTCATTTAGCCATTCCAACGCCTCCTTCACATCCCCAGCGGTGTAGTTGAGCAATTGAAAAAACAGTTTTGACATCTTTTCAAAAGAACTGTTTTCGTTGTTGTCGGGTATAAATTGTGTGAACCTTAGTCCTAACATTAGCAAAAATCTTGATTATGTTGGAAGGTAACAAAAAATGACAAAGGAATGTTCAGAAAATGGGGTGAATTAGGTTAATTGTTCGTTAAATTAATTTTTATAGTTGATTTTCAGAAGGAAAGGTTAAGAGGTAAACTATTAATGGTAAGAGATGCTAAACTTTAGTTACTACCACAATAATATTTTCCATATTCACGACTGCTCCATTCATTTCAAAATCCGGTTCTCGATTTTCTTGTACCTCATTAACTTCAAAACCATTTTCAGAAAGCAATTTAACTATACTGTCTTTAGAAAATAAATTAAATCCGTATTTAGTAAAAGGATATTTTTCAGTTTGATGTTTTGGACGAAAGCCAATTATAAATTTACCATTAGGTTGTAAAACTCTTTTTATTTCATTTAATACCTTAACTTCTTCGTCCCAGAAATAAATAGTGTTGATAGTGACTATTTTATTAAACGAATGCCCAGCAAAAGGAAGCGCTAAAAATTCAGAAAGAACAAACGTTGCTTGCCCGTTTAAGATCCATTCCGCATTTTCTTTTTGGGATTCTTCAATCATCAACGCTGAGTAATCGCAGCCCGTATAGAAAATTTTTGGGTGTTTAGATACTATTTCTTTTACAAAAAAACCGTTGCCCATCCCTACTTCAAGAATATTGTCTCCTGCTTTTGCACTTACCAACTCTAATGCAGCACGAATAATATGCTGATTGCCATGGCTCATCCATTCTCCTGTCTTAATACCATTTTCACCATAAGGCTTGCGAAGTTGTGCTGCTGTTTCTTGTGCCTGTTTTTCGTCCATTGAAGTTGTGTTTTGTATCGACTTGTCGTTAGCAATCGCCTAAGCTTCTATATTTTTTATCTATTGACCTAAAAATAAACAACTTTACTGATCTAGACAAGACAACGCAAATGCATTATTCCCTTTAACTAAAAAATCTATACTTCGTCCACGCAGAGTCTCCCGCAACAGAGTCGTTGACATTAGGAGATCGATTGCAGGGGACTCTGCGTTGTCCGCTAGGAACCAGGAATGTCTTTATAGTGCATAATGTCTATTATTCCTTTTTTACCGCATTCATAAAAGCCAGCGCTTGAGTGAATATAATCTGTATAATCGTCTACCAATTTCCATTTACCACTTACTGGATTGTGATGTATATACTCTAGTTTTTGTTCTATAAACCATTCAGTATAGCAAGGTTTTGCATCAAAAGAAGGTTGAAATACTTGATGTATTTTACCATTCTTTTTTTCATTTAGTAATACCTCATTTTTTAAAAATGAAAGTAATTCGAATTGATTTAATTTTTCTAAGCGTACAACAGTTTCGTATGCCATAAATCTTTTTCCATTACCAATAATTTTATTTAGGGCGTTGCTTCCTGCAGGCAGATAAAGCAATACATGCAAGTGATTTGGCATAATTACATAGCCGTTTATTCCTATTGAATTTTTTATAAGTAGTGTAAACCACTTATAAATCTCATCATAAAGATTGGCGATTTCAAAAAGGTTTAACCAGTTATAACAAGTAATGGTACAAAAATAAGTAACCGAAGTTTCGGAGTGAATTCTTTTAACGGACATAGTGAAAAATTAAAAATGTTATGCTGTAAATATATGGTTTTTTGAATTAAAAAGGGCTTCGTAGTTAGCAGCTCAGAGTCCCCTTCTTAATTTGTGAATATTTTTGAAAAGTGAGTTGCGGGAGACTCTGAGCGGACATAAATGCATATTCCCCTTGACTGAAAATTATATGCCTTTTAAGATGTGATTGGAAAAAGAAACAACTTAACGCTAGTTAAAATCTAATATCACAATCAGGTAGTTCTTTTATTAAACGTTTTTTTTCTTTTTCAGCAATTGGGTTATTTGTCAATATTAATGTTTTTAACGACTTAAGTTTATTTATAGAACTTGGAAGTTGTGTAAGTTGATTGTTACTTAAAACAAGCAATTCTAATTGCTTCAATTTTACTATTTCGATAGGGATTTCAGAAATTTGATTCTTATCAAGAATCAAAGAAGTTAAATTTTCTGCATTTCCAATACTCAAAGAAAGCCTCTGCAATTTATTATTTGAAACATTCAATACCATCAATTTTTTTCCAAAAATCTCTGACGGTAATTCGATTAGTTTATTCCCTGCAAAAGACACATTTATCAATTGTTGAGTATTTGTTAGCATCGAAATTTGTTTTAAATTATTATTTTCAAAATCAACAAACCTTAGATTTGGCAAATTCCACAATTCAGCTGGAATACTATCGATCTGATTCAAAGAAATCAATAAAACTTCTAACTGTTCGAGCCTACTCATTTCGAAAGGCATTACTTTGATTTTATTTTTAGCTAAATCAAGCGTCTTTAATCGGCTTAATTTGCCTATTTCATCCGGAATGTTTTCTATTGCATTTTGCCTTAAATTCAACTCTTGCAATTTGATCAACGAAAAAATTTCTCTATCAATATTCTTTATTTTATTCTTCATTAAATTTAGATGAATTGTATTTTTCACAATACTAATTCCAACAGGAACTTCATCTAGTTGCTGTTCACGAAAATTTAAATAAATAGCAGTATCCTTGCTTGTCAATGCATCTGCAACAGTTGAAAAAATGCTTTTTTCCTCTACATATTGAAGTGTATTTTGACCATTACTAAACAAAGAAAGTGGCAAAAAAAATATAAAAATAAATTTTTTCATCTTACGAAAATTTATATTCCGACATCAATCGTAATTGATGTCGGAATAGTATATAGTTTAAATTACTAGTTTGCTATAATTCTTTGAACCGAGGATTTGTCCCCCACTTTTGTTACAACAAAATAAACACCTTTATTAGGCATTGCTCCAAGTTGAACAGTAGAACTACCAGCATCAAATATTTTTGATTTAATTACAGATTTTACAATGTTACCTTGGGCATCATAAATTGTGACATTAACTTCTGTAGTTTCATTTAATTGTAAACTTAAATTAAAATCACCATTAGACGGATTAGGAAAAACAGTTGTATTTACTGCTCCTGACGAGTAGGATTCACCTTCAAAATCAGTTCCTATTCTCGCACCTGCACCTGTTCCAAGATTTTCTTTTCTTGCAATAACTATTGTGTAAGCGGCATTAAATGCATTGCTCACACCAGCAGCATCTACTTGACTACCGTTTGAAGAAGAAGGGTGCTGCATAGATAAAAACATAAATTTATTGTCAGGAGAAAATGTTATTCCTGTAGGTTCACCTCCTGCTGGTGTAGTAGCAAACAACTCAACTCTAGGACTAGCTTGAGTATGTCCGTTTCTTACCACCCAAATATGATTTCTTCCGCCATCTTGTGTTACCCATAAATTACCTTCCTGATCAAAAGCTAGATTATCATTGCCTGATCCCCAGCTCTCAGAAATAGAACCTGTGCCATAATTAACAGTATATGATCTGCCACCTACATAAGTTTCGAAACCACTCAACGAAGTTCCATTATCTGTAAAACGATATGTTCTACCATTTCCTTTAGAGGTGAAATAAACTTTACCGTCTGGTGCTATTTCAACATCTTCTACTCCATTCAATTGTGTACCTCCTAAAGAGATCGCTAATGAATAGGTGCTATTTCTATCGCTTTTTGTAGTGTTGGGAACTTGCACCCAAGTACCTGTTGATACAGTAGGTTCACCTGAAGAGAGTGCGCTACCTAGTTTTAATACATATAAATTACCAGCCGATAGATTGCCTGCTGTAGTGGCCACAAATTTATATACACATCCATCAGGAGAATCTTCGCCATAGTAAGCAGTTCTGCTGTCGCTAGCAACAACCACATTCTCATGACTCATTCTACCCATTGCCCATAATTTTTCTGGAATGCCATTACCATATTGCTTTATAGCAGCAGAAATAGGATCAATTTCTACCTGCCATCCTACATCTATATACCCATCGCCGTTAGCATCTCCAGTATTCCTACTTTCTTCACTCGTAATAGAAGTTCCCCAAGGAGTAATTCCACCAGAACAGTTTCGTTCTGTTTTAACAATAGAAGAAGCACCAAACGAAATAGGTTTAGAATTTGACTGCTGCCATAATTTAGTAGTAGAATTATAATTTACTAACAACTGCGATACACCTCCAGGAGTATTTTCATGATTAATATGTAAGTATCCTGAAGTACTAGAACCTCCAGTAGGGATATATCCTGTGAAATCATTTCCTCCAGGAACAGTTCCTCCTGTAGAGTAAGAAGAGCCTTGCTTAAATAAATATTGAAAAGTATGCGTTGAAGGTAAAACTAAATAAGCTGTTTGTGCGGTAGGAAGAACAGATGTAAAGGTTCCTATAGTGGAAGGAGCTACACTAGATTGAGTAGTAAAATTCCATGTCGTAGCTGTTGTGATACCAGCAAAATTATTTCCAGCAAGATCTTTCACTACACCAGAAGGCATTTCAATAGTTAAGGCCTTAGTAAATCCAAAATCAGAAGGATTTATGGTCAATGTATTTCCAGAAATAGTAACTGCTGCTGCAAGCACATCGATGGTTTGTATTGCTACACCTGCTTCTTTAATAGAGATTAGACCTGTTCCTTTCTGAATATTTTCGTTAAACGTCATTACTAAATTTGACGTAATAGAAACATTGGTAGAATTGTCTAAGGGATTCACAGAAGACAAAACAGGAGCTGTAACATCAGCCGCTATAGAAGTCGCTGTTAATTCCATATCAAAAGAAATATCTGAACTGCTACCATTTCTTTGATGAATTTCAACTGCAATACTATTTGTTCCTGTAACGAAATAAGAAGCTAAAAGATTAGTCGAAATCCAAGTGTTACCATCATCTGAAGCAGTGGCGCTTGCTGCAGTAGTATTAGAAATAGTACCTGTTGGCATATTATTTCTATATCTTTCTACACCGTTAAAATAAACTACAATTCCGTCGTCTCTTTTAACTCTCATCACAAAATTAGAAAGAGTATTTACGTCTGAAATCGAAATTGCTCTTCTAAAATAGGTAGTAATGTATTTTGAAGAAGAACTTGGGCCATAGGAAACGATCTTAGCTTCATCGCCGTCGCCATAACCAAGCTGAGATGCTCCTGAAAGCCAAGATGCATCGTTAAAAGAACTTGAGCGCCATGCAGTTCCTTGATTAGAGCCATTGTCTAGATATTTCCAAACAGAGCCTGTCCCTGTTAAGGTAACGGTTTGTGCCGATGCGTTTAATACAGATAACTGTATAAGCACTAGCAAAGAATAAAAAACAATACGTATCATACTAACTATAAGGTTTGGTTTACGCTACAATATTACTGTCTATGTATTTCCTGATAGGTATGAAGTATTTAATAAATTATTATGTTATCATTCCGAATGTTTCCTTATAGTAATTAAATATTAAATCTATATCCTGAAGCGTATAAAAAATCTTTTAATAGTTGGCAAACTATTAATTTTAGTTATAGAATTGAAGTGATTATAAGCGATAACTTATTTTAGGAAGAAAAGTTGCTTTTAGGAAATTTTTCTGCAGAACCTTAGCATTCTGAAATGGAAGCTGCAAACAAAGTCTTATCTAATATTTTTTTCCAACAGATCCTCTACAACTTCCATCTCAAATAAGACTTCGATTTTCTCGCAGCATTCTGTCATTGTCTCTTTAATATCTTCCGATGACTTTGGCAATTTGTTACCTGAATTTTTCCATGTAATTTTATCAGGCCATTGGGCGTAGGCTATGTAGTTAAGTTCGCTCTGTTTATGAAGTCTTGAACCTAGACTACCTTCGTATTCATAGATCAAGACAGTCATACCTCTCCAAGCTTTTTCAAAATTATTAGCTTGATTAGGCTTTACTTTAAAAGAATAGAGAACTGTAAACATTTTATTTATGGGATTGAGAAATAGTCACGGAAAACATATGATCATCTAATTAATTTTTTATACATGCAAACACTATTTAGATTACCTATGTATTGTCCATAATTGTCTATCTTAAAATAGCCTCTTTTAGTATAAAATTTTATGGCTTCGGGTTGTTCGCTGCCAGTTTCAAGGACTACTTCGGAAAATTTTTTCTCTATTGCCCAATTTTCCAGTTCTTGTAAAACCATAGCTGCGATGCCGCTACCACGATTTTCTGATTTAACAAACATTCTTTTAATTTCAGTGGTAGTATTATTATAAGATTTAAAACACCCACAGGCAATAGGGTTGCTTTCAAGATAACCTATTACTACAGTATCAAGAGACTCGATTTTGTTGTATACATCGTTTTGAGCCTGAGCAATTCCATAACGCATAGTTAAATCATCGTCCAGGATTTCAATCAATTCTTGAAAATCTATATTGTCACTAGTGGTTCTAATAATCTTAAACATATAAAAATATTACCTATTACATAAAACCCTTGCTCCTATACATGCAATTCATAGTATTAACATATGACCTCTTCATTCAATACTTAAATCTCTTTCATTTATTCTGGCCTCCTCAATCCAAAATCGTATCGCTCGTCTATGATTCTTTTCAAAATGCCTATTTGCCCGCAATGATACATTGTATGTTTTATATTCCAATCTATTGCTTCAAACTTTGTCTTTGCTATTGGATGTGGAACAGGTGTCGGTTCTAATCTATTTTCAAGCTCTGATGGAGTTATATTTTTTATAATGCTTATTGATTTTTGTTGAACAATTTTTAGTTGACTTAATAAGTCAACAGGATTTGTTTTGCCAACCGAATTTTGTGGCAACGCATTCGTAAATAATTCATCGTATTCTTTAAGCGGTATTTTTTGAATCACATCCATTTGATGTCCCACTATTACCATCACAGAATGGTAATAATGACTCATGATTAAATGGCCAACTTGCCAGCTGATACTTGAATGAATTATTTCTGGAATTGTATCCCATTTATTAGTTGGAATTGTTTCGATTAGCTTATTTGTCCAGTCGTAAACACTTTCGGTTTGATTAGTTAAAATTTTAATTTGATCCATAGCTCATTCGTTTTAATAATTTCAAATGTGAAACAACTCCACCCCAGTAGGTCGTTTGATTTGGTTTAATATTATTTTTCAGCAAAATATCATAAAGGACTTTGTTAAGTTTCGGATAATACACATGATGGTAATGCGGAAACAAATGATGTGCAATATGATTATTAAAACCACCCAGAATAAAGTTTACAAATTCACTAAAGGGGTGCATATCATTAGAACTTTTAATTTGATTCATTATCCAAGATGTATTTATATAACCATTTTCATCTGTTGTCGGGTATTCAGTCCTTTCAACATGATGTGTCATAAAAAATGTAAAAAGTAAAAACAACGATTGAAATAGATGCATCAAGACAAAACCCATTAAGACTAAGTACCATGTATGCAAAGAAAATAGCATTGGGAAAACGAGTATAAAAGTCAGATAAAAGACCTTTTGAACCCAAAATGAAAAATGGTAAGTCAAGCCTTTCTTTTCGTTATATTCGTCCTTTGAAAAAAGGATTACAAAATCTTTTATAAATACCCAAAACAAAGAATAAGTTGTATATGCAAATGGTGCGTACAAATGCTGGTAGCGATGATACCAATAATGTTTACTATTTGGAATAACACGGATAAGTTTAGATATTTTCAAATCAGAGTCGTAATCCTCAACATTTGGGGCATAATGATGTGAATTTATATGGCGTTGCTTCCATGCTTCAGCATGTGCACCAACAATACTGTAAATAAAAATAAAACAAATATTATTCAGCTTCTTACTTGGAAAAATTGTATTGTGAGAGAAGTCATGAGAAAAATTAAATGCAAAAAGCAATGAAACAAAACCATAAATAATATAACAGAAAATAAAAGCCAACGTATTATTTAGTGTGTATAATGTTAAATAAAAAATAATAGACAGTGAAAAATAGAAAATAAATTTTATCGAAATTTTCAACACAAAATTATTTTTATTAATAGAAATCTTCTCTTCCACTTGTCTATAAATAGTTTTAAGCAAATCACTGTCTTCAACAATATGAATATGTCTATCTTTCAAAGGCTATTGGATTAAATTTTTGATTACTTCCCATTGCCTTTAAAAACCTAAAATGGGAGGCGAGCGATTTTCTGTAAGGCATTTCCATATAAACTAAACCATGTTTTTTGGAAAGCTCTTTAAACAATGGCAATATTTTAATATAATGAACATGACAAATATTAGGCAATAAATGGTGTAAGGCATGAGCATTAAAGCCGCCTAAAGTCCAATTCAAGAATTTGCTATTTGCATTATAATCTACAGAAGTACACATCTGTAATTTAGGCCAACTCATGTTTAATTTATTTTCCTCATCAGGGATTGGGTGCTCAACAAAATCTGACAAATGAGAAACGCCCAGAACACCAACAAACAGTAATGAAACCATAAAGTGATTTAATATAAATGCCAGTAAAATTATTTCCCACTCAAATGGCAAAAGATATAAAGGAAGAATAATCATGTAGCATATATAAAGGGCCTTATATAGAATTAATTTAACAACTTCATTTTTGGGTATCTCTATTTTAATTGTTCTACTTGAATAATTAATTAGCATTAACGTTTCTCGAAAAAAAAACCAATTGATTGAATAAAGTAAATATAGAAAAGGAGCATAAATAAATTGATAGCGATGAAACCATTTTAATTTTTGGCTTTCAGTCATTCGGAATAATGGATTTTTCAACACATCGATATCACTTCCCTCAATATTGGTATATAAATGATGTGATTCATTATGGTTTTTGCCCCATACATATGCGTTGTTTCCTTGAAGATTAAAGCTAAGCGAAAATAAAAAATTGTTCCAAAATTTACTCTTGACCGCTACACCATGAGCAGCGTCGTGGGAAATATTAAAAGCAGTCAACAATACAGAGAGTCCCATTAATAGATAAAATGAATAAAACCCAAATGTTGATGTACTTGTAATCATTAAAGCATAAAACAAGACGTCTAGACTGAAATAAAATAAGATTTTAAAGATCATTATATTATTGCCTGTCTTACGAATTTCATTTTCTAAAAAATACTGTTCTAGTTTTTCATTTAGTTCTTTATAGAAATCAGTACCTTCGTCCTTAGAAAATTTTAATTTTTTCATTTTACAATTTTATTTTTAAGGGCGTTTTTCTTTATTCTATAATGACGAAAGAGCATTTTAAAACCCTCTAACGCATTTGGACAATTTATACCGTTAGATAAATTACGTTTACTTATTTTCATTATAAATTCCCAATGTCTGAATATTTCTTTGTAAGCCTCTAACAATGTAAATTTTCTATCGTAGATATGAATCGGCTCTCCTTTTACTCCGTTAATTTCTAAAATTTTCATCTTCCCTGCAATAAAATCATCAAATGTTTTACATTTAATATCATAACGCGCATAATTGAAAAGGGATATCGCATTATTGATATTTTCAAATTTTTCTATAATCCCTTTATTTACAATCTCTATCTTTTCAATGTAAGTAGCGCCATAGTCCCAGTTTCCAATAGCTATAGGCTGACATTCTTTGTCTTTCTCTATAACCATTTCTAATTCATCCCGACATTTATTAAATATCTTCTCTTTTCTAAACCTAGAAGTATCATTTTCTGAAATTAATATTTTAAGAGTAGAAATACCATCACCTTTAACTGTTAAGTAGCGTCGTTCCGTAATGCTACTAATTGCTAAATGGCCATTAGCATTATGGATCAATACACTCTCCTATATCTGGCTTTACTATTAAGGGAAAAGAAATATCTTCAAGTATTAAACTTTTCAATACTTTTTGAATAGTATCTGTTTTTGAAACAAAAAAAGTTTTCGGTCTAAATTCATCAGGAATGTGGGTAGTAATAAAATATTTTGAATCACAAGCAAAGCCCCCCAATGCTATTTTAGGATTAACTGATGCAAAGTAAAATAGCTTGCCTGCTTTAATAGAACCAATGAAAAATACATATAGGGTTAGTGGAAGATATAACAATTCCATAGGCCAATAACGCCAAGTATAAATAATTTTCAAAACACTAAGCGACTTAATATTCATTGTGGTAATATCAAACAACCAATAATCACTTTGTAAAATAGAATTGAAATATACAATAGTTTCTTTCACATAAATAATGCTATTTCAATTTAATATAGTACAATGATATATTTTTAAGAATTACATTTGAATAAAATATACAGAATCAATATAATTGTTAGAATTCCATTAATTTAAAATTGAATAGTTGCATGTATTTCACCTACCTTTACCCGTGTGCTTAATTAAAAGCAAAGACTTATAAATACCTAGCGATATACTAGACACAAAAATAAAACAGATAAGCATATTTAACACTATATGATATTTATAATTGGACTCTCCATTTCTACCTTCATTTTTATTCTTTTATGTTTAAAGAAAAACAAATCAGAATCCGATAAAATTTTAGCTGTATGGATGGGCTTTATGAGCATACATGTATTTTTATATTATTTGCATTATTCGCAGTATGTATATGAATTCCCATTCTTAATTGGAACAATACTACCGCTCCCAATTTTACATGGAGTTTTTTTATATTTTTATGCCAAAGCATTAATGCATAAAAACGCTTTTCAAAAACAAATTTGGGCCTTACATCTTTTTCCATTTATTTTTCTAATTATTCTAGCTATTCCATTTTATGCTTTGAGCGGAGAAGATAAAATTAACGTTTTTAAAAACGATGGAGAAGGTTATGAATGGTATTCTATGATACAATATGCAATGTTTGTAGTCGTAGGGTTTGGTTATGGAATTTTCACCTTTAAAATGATTCGCAACTATAGAAAAAATATTCTTGATTATATTTCAAACAACGACAAACAAATGTTAAGATGGCTTGAATACCTTACTCTAGGATTAAGCATTATTTGGACCACTATCGCTTTTTTTGATGATTATATTATATTTTTCGTGGTCACTCTTTTCGTAGCCTTCATTGGCATCTATGGTTTTTTTCAAGTACCGCTATATTTTATAAATATTGATCAAGGTGTAATTGCTGATGGAACTGTAAACGTTCTGGCTGAAAACACCTCAAAAGAAGAAAAATATAAAAAATCAGGATTTAGCGCTGAACAAACCAAACAGCTTTTCGATCGCTTAGAGGAATTAACTAAAAGAGAAAAACTTTACGAAAACAGTGATATAACTCTTATTGAACTTGCTAATCGACTAGAAGTACCTCCAAATTATTTATCACAAGCGATTAATTCACAAACGAATGAAACCTTTTACCATTATATAAATAAATATCGCATTGAAGCATTCATTCAAAAAATCGAATTAAAACAGCATCTTCAATACACCATTTTAGCATTGGCTTATGAGTGTGGATTCAATTCAAAGTCTACTTTTAATAAATACTTTAAAAACCATACAGGGAAATCACCCTCTGAATACATTAATTAAGGTATTGATTGTCAAATAAAAAACAAATCTATCCCTTTAAACATTGTCCACCCTTGTAGGCTCGGGCGATTTGATACGGAGTTTTTTCATCTTTTGTATCAAAAAATAATAGATATGAAGAAACTGTTTTTTTACTCTTTCTTTGGTGTGCTATTTCTGACAGCATGCCATAGAGAAGATATAGCTACTCCAGGACTCCTTGTACCCTTAACTGTAGATCAAGACAATAGTATACCATCGTTGTCTATCAATGGCACTAGGCTACATGTAGAATCATTCGGAAACCCTACTGATCCGATTGTAATTGTTATTCATGGTGGACCAGGAGGTGATTACAGATCAATGTTAAGTGCTGCTCAACTTGCCTATAACGGTTATTTTGTAGTTTTTTATGATCAAAGAGGATCTGGACTTTCAAAAAGAGAAGACAAAAGCCAATATGAAAAAGCAGACGCTGTACAACTTTTTATAAATGACCTTGATGGCATTGTTAATCATTTTAAGTTACAAGACACTCAAAAAGTATTTCTTGCAGGACATTCTTGGGGGGCGATGCTAGCAACTGGTTATATTAATCAGCACCCAGAAAAAATTTCGGGGGCTATTTTGGCAGAACCTGGAGGATTTACATGGACACAAACTCAGGAATATTTGGACAGGTCAAACCATATTAAATTTTTCTCTGAAGCGCTCAACAATGCCATCTTCCCTGAACAAATTTTTGCGGGGAGGAGCGAACATGAAGTCCTCGATTATAAGGCATCCTACTTTGGTGCGTTTGAAAATGCGCCAGGGAATACGATTGGAAACTCAGGTCCTTATCCATTTTGGAGGAATGGCGCAGTCGCTTTTAACACACTAATTGACAATGCTGACAAAAACGGATTCGATTTTACAACTCGACTAAATCAATTCCCAACCAAAATCTTATTCCTCTACAGTGAATTTAACACAGCTTATGGATTGGACTGGGCAAAGACAGTCTCCTCGCCTTATCCCAATGTTGACGTTCAATTATTAAATGGCACAGGACATGAAATGTATTATTTCGGATGGAATAATTTATATCCTAAAGCATTAACTTATTTAAACAACTTAAAATGAAAATTTATAAAATAGCACTCTTAAGCAGCTGGCTTCTGGCGTTTACAAATTCATACTCGCAAGAAATAAACTGGAGAAATACTGATTCAAGTTCATCACATTTTGTATCTATAAATTTCGGCGCAGATTACAGTTCTTATTATGGTTTATCTTATGGTTATAAGATAAAAAACAAGTTTGCGCCAATAGTTATTGGAAATGATTTTAACGTTTCCTTTGGCAAACAATTAACAGATGATTGGAAATCTAGAACAACTATCCAAACTGAATTATGGCACAACAAGCATTTTTCATGGTCATTAAAAACAGGATTCATTGTAAAGAGATTTGAATCAGAAATTGCCCGACTAGTAAATTTAGGTGCCGACATTACTACCATTTTTGGCTTTTCAAAACCAAAGGGTGGTATAGGTCTTGTCATACATTATGACAGGTCCTCCTCTACTCATATCAAAAATAAATTACTGAAAGAATATTATCCAGAGATAAAGGACGGTTGGTATAAAACATCAGGAGGCAATTTCAAATTTGGAATTAGAGGAAATTATTCGATTAAAAAATGGAATACCTATTTAAATATTGGCAAAACCTATGGACAAAACTTTAAAGACAATCCTACGCTCCCATTTTATTTAGATATAGCTATACAAAAACAATTTTAATATCTTTAAAATGTTGAAGAGGTTTTTATCGAAAGGCAAAATTATTCAAGCACATTATGGAAAGTTTATGGGAGATCATTTGCCACTTGAAAAAATTAGTCAACTGTTTTGCTGAATGGCATTGAAAAATTATACCATTCAGCAAAAATGCTTTTACAAAAAGTAATTAAATAAATTTGGATCTTTATTAATAGAAGTATATTGAAATTTCTTTTTATGCATTCTTTCCATCAAAGGTTCGTAATCTTCCTTTTGTTTTAGCTCAATACCTACAAGGGCTGGGCCGTATTCTTTAACCGTCTTTTTAGTATATTCGAAATGAGTGATATCGTCATTTGGACCAAGTACTTCGTCAAGAAACTCGCGAAGTGCGCCTGCACGTTGAGGAAAGTTTACAATAAAATAATGCTTCACTCCTTCGTACAACAATGATCTATTGCGTATTTCGTCCATGCGACCCAGATCGTTATTGCTACCACTTACCACACAAACTACATTTTTTCCCTTTATTTTATCTTTGTAAAAATCAAGTGCGGAAATACTTAGAGCTCCTGCAGGCTCTACAACTATTGCCTCTTCGTTGTATAATTTTATAATAGTAGAACAAACTTTTCCTTCTGGCACAAGAATCATATCGTCGATAGAATCTCTGCAAATTTCAAAATTTATATCTCCAACTCTTTTTACTGCTGCACCATCAACAAATTTATCAATATGATCTAGGGTTATATTTTGTTTGTTCTTAATAGAGTTTGCCATAGCTGGAGCACCCTCTGGCTCTACACCAATAATTTTTGTATCGGGGCTTAACGCTCTAAAACAAGAAATCACACCAGATACTAAACCTCCCCCTCCTACTGGAACGAAGATATAGTCTATTTTTTCTTTAAAATCTTCTAGGATCTCAAGTGCAACGGTTGCCTGTCCTTCTACAATTTTTTCATGGTCAAAGGGAGGCACAAACAATTTTTTATGTTCTTTGCAATAGTTCATTGCCTCTGCATAAGAATCGTCAAAGGTATCTCCAATAAGTACTACGTCCACATATTCTTTTCCGAACATCCTTACTTGATTCACCTTTTGTCCAGGAGTTGTAGCAGGCATATAAATTCTACCTTTTATTTTAAGCAAATTACAAGAATAAGCGACCCCTTGAGCATGATTTCCTGCACTAGCACAAACTACGCCCACCTCCAGTTCCTCCTTAGGAGTAGAAGCAATTAGATTATAGGCACCTCTTAACTTATAAGAACGAACAATCTGAAGATCTTCTCTTTTTAGTAAAATAGAACATTCATACCTTGATGAAAGATTAATATTTCTATTAAGAGGTGTATGTGTAACAATCCCCTTTAGACGCTCTCCGGCTTCTCTTATTTTGTCAATACTGACGAATTTACTATTTGAAACTTGCATAAGGTTGCAAAAATACTCTATAAAAAATTGATATTCAATAAAAATTATTTGTACATTGTATATATGAACACAATGAATGGCATTCAAACATTAAGTATTATAGGGCTAGTCTTTAGTATTTTCTGCCAAGGCGTATTATTACTTGTTAATAAAAACGTTACGGATATGTGGGCATTATATCCTACTTGGGCTGGAATTTTTCTTATTGGCACTATTCTTAGACTACTTGACAAAGGTGGCGACCACCATCATTAATCCGTTTTTAATTACCTTTTACTCTACTTTTCTTTTAACAAAATAATCTGGCATTTAAATCACGGTATCTTATATTTGAAATATGATCCATAGATCCATATTAATAACAGGTGCAGGACCCGTAGGTTCATTACTGGCTATATACATGGCCCGCAGGGGTTATAAGGTTTCAGTATACGAAAAGAGAGCTGACCCTCGCAAAACATTGCTTGACGACGGTCGTTCTATAAATCTTGCGCTTAGCCATCGTGGCATACATGCTTTAAATACTGCAGGACTCGAAAATATACTTTTAGAAAATGCCATTCCTATGAATGGAAGAATAGTACATGACGTTAAAGGCCAAACAAATTTTCAACCTTATGGTGACTATGGACAATACATCAATTCTATTTCAAGAGGAGGGCTCAATAGAGCGCTGATTGAACATGCTGCTAAAGAGTATAGAATTGAATTTTTCTTTAATGAAAAATGTACGGCAGTAAACATTGAAAACAATACCGCTGAATTTGAAAACTATGCAAATGGCGGGAAATCAATAGTACCTTATTCACTAATAGCAGGTTCCGACGGAGCATTTTCTCAACTTAGAAACACCTTACAAGAACTTCCTCAATACAGTACTTTAGTTAATAAATTATCTCATGGGTACAAAGAATTAACAATTCCTTCAGGAAAAAACGGTTATCATCTTATTGAAAAAAACGCTTTGCATATTTGGCCTAGGGGAGAATTTATGCTTATTGCACTACCCAACATAGACGGCAGTTTTACCTGTACTTTATTTTTACCCTTTGAAGGAGAGAATTCATTTGCTTCTATAAAGAACGATGACCAATTAACAAATTTCTTCGAGGAATATTTCCCTGATGCTTTATCTATTATCGGAACAATAAACGAAGAGTATTTTGCTGTTGAACCCTCAAGTCTTACTACAGTCCACACCTTCCCTTGGATCTATAAAGATAATACTTTCCTAATTGGTGATGCGGCACATGCTATCGTTCCATTTTACGGACAAGGCATGAATGCCGGGTTTGAAGATGTAAGAATTTTAAATAAACTACTTGATCAATTCAACGACAATTGGGGATTAACTTTGACTGAGTTTCAAAAAACACGCAAGCCCAATGCTGATGCGATTGCGGAACTAGCCATGCAAAATTTTATCGAAATGTGCGATTTGGTAGCAGATGAAAGTTTTATTTTAAGGAAAAAAATAGAAACGGCTATCCATAAAAAATATAAAACTTATCTTCCTCTTTATTCTATGGTAACCTTCAGTGATATTTCTTATTCAGAGGCATTGGCAAGAGGCAAAAAAAACGACTTAATGATAATGGAGATACTTGAGTTGTCTACTATTAAAAAAAACTGGGATAAAAAATCTGCATGGGCAGAAGTTGAAAAAATCCTTGTGAAGTATGACATTGTTTAACCATACGATCTAAGGCGTTTTTTTCAGAATTAACGATTACCTCTTTTGTTAGCGTTGGAATGAATTTAGTAATTTAATAGCATAAAAAATTATTTCGCTACAGCCTTCAACTTTTCTAAGACATAATCAATTTCTTCTACAGTATTATATTTACTAAAAGAGAAACGAACATGTCCGAAATTTTCATCTGCTTTTATCGCCTGCAATACATGAGAACCTATGCTCGTTCCACTTGCACAAGCACTTCCAGCAGAAGCAGAAATCTTATTAATGTCTAGGTTAAAAAGCAACATATCGTCCAAATCTGCGCCGGGAACAGCTACACTTAGTACTGTATATAATCCTTTTTCGGTATCAGAACTTTGTCCGTTAAATTTGACGTTAGGAATAATTTCTTTAAGCCCTTCTATCATTCTTTTTTTTAATCCAAGAATATAATTGCGGTGCTCGTCTAGAGAATTGTAAGCGATTTCCATCGCCTTTGCCAGACCAATAATACCGTATACATTTTCAGTTCCTCCACGCATATTACGTTCCTGTCCGCCACCATGAAGATAAGGGTGGATTTTTGTGTCAGCATTTATATATAAAAAACCAACCCCTTTAGGTCCGTGAAATTTATGTGCTGAAGCAACTACAAAATCAGGTGAAGTTTTTTGCAAATCAAAAACATAATGCCCCATTGTTTGCACCGTATCCGAATGGAATAGCGCACCGTATTTTTTACAAATTTCTGCCGCAGTTTCAAGCTCAAGTAAATTACCTACTTCATTATTGCCATGCATAAGCGAGACAAATGATTTTGGATTTTCACTCAATAAAGCTTCTAGGCTTGAAAGATCTATGTCCCCTTTTTCATCTAATGTTACAAAAGAAAGTTTAATCTCTCCTGCTTTTTCTAAGGCTTCTAGTGTATGCAACACCGCATGATGCTCAATGGAAGAAGTAATAGCATGTTTAATAGTGTGAGAGCGAATGCCAGAAAGGATCGCAGTATTATCTGCCTCTGTTCCACCAGAGGTAAAAAAAATTTCCGAGGTTGAAACATTTAAATACCCCGCTACTGTTTTTCGAGCTTTATCAATAGCTGCTCGCACCTCTCGTCCATGAGTATGTATGGAAGAAGGGTTGCCGTGATGCTCTAGCATAAACGGCAACATAGCCTCCAATACTTCCTTATCTAATGGGGTAGTAGCAGCGTTATCTAAGTATACACGCATCTTTTGCAATGATCTCTTTGATATCTGCTATAATCTTGTTTGCCAACATATCTGCCGTTGAATGTGATTCCGATTCAGCGTAAATTCTAATGATGGGCTCCGTGTTTGATTTTCTCAAATGCACCCATTGCTTATCAAAATCAATGCGCACACCATCAACATCTATAATAGGTTGATTTTTATATTTTTCTCTAATCTCTTTTACCAGGCACTCTACGTCTACCTCAGGAGTAAGCTCGATTTTGTTTTTAGAAATATGATAAGACGGATAAGAACTACGCAACATTGAAATTGATTTGCCATATTTCGCAAGGTGTGTAAGGAATAACGCTATTCCTACTAATGCATCACGACCATAATGTAGCTCAGGATAGATAATACCACCGTTTCCTTCACCACCAATAACGGCTTTTACTTCTTTCATTTTTGCTACCACATTCACTTCACCAACCGCAGAAGCATAATACATTCCATTTGCCTTTTCAGTTACGTCTTTCAACGCTCTAGTAGAAGATAAATTTGAAACTGTATTGCCTGGTGTATTTTTCAAAACATAATCTGCAACAGCAACTAATGTATACTCTTCCCCAAACATATCGCCATCGTCGTTCACGAAACAAAGTCTATCCACATCCGGGTCTACTACTATACCTAGATCGTGTTTATCTTTTTTCAT
Organism: Cytophagales bacterium; assembly: GCA_031416415.1. Lineage (GTDB taxonomy): Bacteria > Bacteroidota > Bacteroidia > Cytophagales > Cytophagaceae > JANYCO01. The sequence continues at coordinate 44,777 of JANOTP010000050.1, forward strand.
TTCATTGGCAATCTGTGTTAGATTCTCCGGCAATGGCTCAGGATTATGAGGAAAATTTCCATCTGGCTCACAAAATAATTTTGTGATTTGTTTTACACCCAGAGCTTCAAGAAGCATGGGCACTACGATTCCTCCACTAGAATTAACGCAGTCAATCGCTATTTTAAAATTTCTAGCACGTATCGCTTCTACATCTACTAAAGGCAAAGCCAAAATAGCTTCAATATGTTTATCAAAATAAGTACTGTTGGTTGTATAAGTACCTAGTTCTTTTATTTCGGCAAAATCTATTTCTTCGCTTTCTGCTAATTCAAGAATAAATTGTCCTGCTTTCGCTGAAAGAAATTCACCATTTTCATCCAAAAGCTTTAATGCATTCCACTGAATAGGATTATGACTTGCAGTAAGTATTATCCCTCCGCCAGCTTTTTCCATCGTTACAGCCATCTCTACAGTAGGCGTAGTAGAAAGACCTAAGTCAATTACATCTAACCCCATTCCTTGTAAAGAAGAGGCTACAATTTTCGACAACATTTCACCAGATAGTCTGGCATCACGTCCGATAATTACTTTTTTATTTTTACTATTGGCTTTCACCCACGCTCCATAAGCTGCTGCGAATCGCACTACATCTATTGGCGATAGAGAATTACCACTTCTGCCTCCTATCGTACCGCGAATTCCGGAAATTGATTTAATTAAAGTCACTTTATTTTATATTAATTGTAAGTATAGACGGTATATTATTGATGTGGGGTAAGGCTTATATAATAGGCCCAACTGTATTTTTCACCAATAGTAAGTAACAAAACATCGGGAGTAAGCTCGGCCACTGAGTAAGCCAATTTTCTACCTGTTTTGTCAGTTGTTAAGATCAATTCTCTTTTCCTTTTATCTACCGAAAATTTTCCCGTTTCGACAGAATCTTTTGAAAAGGTCATTTTATAAGTGCTATCCGTTTTTAACTGAAGTTTAAAATCGTGCAACTTATAGTAAAGTGAGTCTAGAGCAGGTTCGTCAGACGGGTATCCAGCACTGTTAATATGCCAGTCTTTGTTAAGTTCACTCCATTTTACAACCACCTGCGCATTTGCACTTATTGCTATGCAAAAACTCATTATTGCTATCGTAATGTATTTATACATAACTATTTGTTTTTTGTAAGTCCAATTAAAATTAAACGCTTAACTTTAATACGGAATTTTTATATAAACGCTTAAAAATTCTGTATCATAATTATTACAATAACTAATACAAATTTACAAAAATAAACTCGCATTATGGGTGCCGATTTAAAGAAAAACAGTAGAGAAGACATGCTAAAAGCATTTGACAGGACACTAACCATTATGGACGAGCTCCGTGAAAAATGCCCTTGGGATAAAAAACAAACGCTTGAGAGTTTACGGTATCTTACTATTGAAGAGACTTTTGAACTTTCCGATTCCATACTTGAGAAAAACACTGTTGAAATAAAGAAAGAGCTTGGCGATTTGGCTTTACACATCGTTTTTTATGCTCGTATAGCTTCTGAAACTAATGATTTTGATATAGCAGATGTTTTTAATGCCCTTTGCGACAAGCTAATCGTTCGTCATCCACATATTTATGGGGATGTAATAGCTGAAGATGAAGAACAAGTGAAAAGAAATTGGGAGCAGATAAAAATGAAAGAGAAAGGGGGCAACAAAACAGTATTAAGTGGCGTTCCCAAATCTCTTCCCGCTTTAATAAAAGCAACAAGAATTCAAGAAAAAGCACGTTCCGCTGGCTTTGACTGGGACGACAAAACACAGGTTTGGGCAAAAGTAGAAGAAGAACTTCGTGAATTTAAAGCCGAGTTCAATATTATCGACCACACTGCTATTGACAAGGAAAAAGCAGAAAAAGAATTTGGAGATTTACTCTTCTCTCTTATAAACTATGCGCGCTTCATTAATATCAATCCTGAAGATGCACTTGAAAAAACCAATAAAAAATTCATTAAACGATTTACGTATTTAGAAGAGGAATCTAAAAAAGACGGCAAAGAATTAGGGAAAATGACCTTAGCAGAAATGGATGAATATTGGGATAAAGCAAAGAAGCTAGAATAATTTTGATGTTCTGTAATTTGACACTATAATTTAAAACTTAAATGCCTGAGCCATTAAAAAATATTTATAGCAAAGCCTTCATAGACGAGCTTACTACGACGTTGAAAAAAGTATACCCATCACTTGACGCAAATAAATTTACTAAACTAATATTTAACAAAGGTTGGGCAGAAAAAGAATTAAAACAACGTATGAGACATATTGCCGAAGTACTTCAACAGGTCTTGCCTGAAAAATTTTCCTCTGCTTCCGATGTCATTGTGAAGTGTATCGAGGAACTAAAGAAGAAGAGAAAAGGCGAAATGTATTTTGAATTCATGTTTTTCCCCGACTTTATTGAAGTATTTGGCATAGAAGAATACGATACATCAATACTAGCTTTTGAAAAAATTACTCAGTTTACAAGTGCGGAGTTTGCTGTACGCCCTTTTTTAATTAAATACCCTGAGCAAATGCAAAAACAAATGCACAAATGGTCTACACATTCTAACGCTATGGTAAGAAGATTGGCTAGCGAAGGCTTTCGTCCGAGGCTTCCATGGGCAATGGCGGTTCCTTATCTAAAAAAAGACCCTGCTGTTATCTTGCCAGTTTTGGAAAATTTAAAACAAGATGTATCGGAAACGGTTCGAAGAAGTGTGGCTAATAATTTAAATGATATTGCCAAAGACCATCCTGATTTAGTATTAAAAATTGCTTCTGATTGGAAAGGCAAAAGCGAAGAAATTGATAGAGTAATTCGTCATGGCAGTCGCACGCTTCTTAAACGAGGAAACCTAGGTGCACTGAAGCATTTCGGACTTACGGAAACAAAAGGGATAGATGTTTCATTATTAAAGACAGATAAAAAGAAAATTAAAATTGGAGACAATTTAACATTTTCATTTGTACTCACCGTTAAAAAAGAAGCCAAACTACGCATTGAATATGGGATTGATTATGTAAAAGCAAATGGCAAAACAAGTAGAAAAATATTTAAACTGAGTGAAAATACTTTTGGCAAAGGCGAGCACAGTCTCTCTCGTAAACAATCTTTTCGCGAACTAACTACTAGAAAACATCATCTAGGAAAACATACGATTGCGATCATTGTTAACGGGCAGCAAAAAGGACTTGTAGAATTTGAATTGGTGCGTTAATTCAAGGTTAATAAAATTTAACAAACACTACAGTTTCTGTATAAAATAAAGAAAGGCTTACGAAGATCTCCGTAAGCCTTTCTTTATTAAGAAAAATTTAAATTATTTTTTTGCAAGATTCACTGCTTGTTTCGTAGTTTTTGTATCTACTTCTTTTAACTTTTCTACTTTCTTAGTCCAAAGGTCTAAGATCATTGGAACTGCGATAAAGATCGTTGAATAAGATCCAAATACAACGCCTATCAACAACGCAAAAGAGAACCCTTTCAATGTTTCACCACCAAATACAAACAAGATGATAACCACCATTAATACAGTGAAAGTAGTCATAATGGTACGACTCAATGTATAATTAATTGCTTTGTTGATTAATTCTCCTAACTCCTCTTTTGTGAAATCATCAAGATCTTTCTTAGCTGTTCCAAACACCTCTCTAACACGGTCAAATACAATTACTGTATCGTTGATAGAGAAACCAACAATCGTAAGAATCGCAGCCACAAAAACCTGATCTACTTCATAACCAATTCCAAATAAGTTCATAATAGAGAAAATAGCGATTACCACTAAAACATCATGGAACAAGGCCGTAACACTACCTAATGAGAACTGCCATCTTCTAAAACGAATAAGAACATAAATAAAGATACCAATCAGTGCGAGGGTCAACGACCAAACAGAAGAAATTTTAATATCATCTGCAATCGTTGCTCCTACCTTATTGGAGTATAGAATTTTAAATTTAGTGCCTTTAAAATCGGTAAGTCCTTTTGTCAGTGCATCTAGTACTTTTTGATCACCTTCTGAAGATTCGTCATCGGCAAGGTAACTCGTAGTTACTTTTATTTTCTTATCACTTCCAAAAGTTTTTACCTCTGTACCAACACCTTTGAAATCATCAGCCAGTTGGCTTTTTAGATCAGAGGCTACAACAGGCTCTGCAAATTCAATTACAAAAGCACGACCACCTTTAAAATCCACACCAAAATTCAGTCCACCTTGAATAATAATTGTAATGATACCAATCACGATTACAGATGAAGAGAAAATGTAAGCAATTTTTCTTTTGCTGATAATGCTAAAATTCAAATTTTGGAATAAATTTCTTGAAATAACCGTTGTAAACTTCACAGAATTTTCGTCTTTGTCTTTTACCATCCAAAGTACTAATACCTTACTTACGAATACTGCTGTAAAGAATGAACAAGCGATACCGATCATTAATGTAAGGGCGAAACCTTTTATTGGACCAGAACCAAGAAAGAAAAGAATAACACCTGTCAATAATGTTGTAACGTTTGAGTCAAAAATAGAGCTGAAAGCTTTATCATAACCAATATCAATTGATGCACGTAGACCTTTGCCTGAAGCTAACTCTTCTTTAATACGTTCAAAAATCAATACGTTTGCATCTACCGCCATACCAATGGTAAGTACGATACCTGCGATACCTGGGAGGGTTAACACCGAACCAAAAGAAGCAAGTACACCCATTGTAAATAAAATATTGAACAACAATGCAACGTCAGCAACAAAGCCTCCTTTGTGATAGTACAACATCATAAATATAATAACCAAAACAAGACCAGCAATCATGGAATACATACCCGCAGAAATTGCTTCTTTACCTAAAGTAGGCCCTACGATTACTTCTTCTACAATTCTTACAGGCGCAGGTAACTTACCGGCTTTAAGAACGTTTGCAAGATCTTTCGCTTCTTCCATTGTGAAGTTACCAGTAATAGAAGAATTACCTCCGGCAATTTCTCCTTGCACTGTTGGTGCAGAATAACAATAATCATCTAATACAATAGCGATTCGCTTTTTATTAGTAGCCTCTTTAGAAGCGTCAGCAGTCATCTTTCTCCATTGTTTTGCACCACCTGTGTTCATAATCATAGTGATCTCAAAACCAGATCCATTCTGACCTACACTCCATCTTGCATCAGTAATAACTTCTCCTGTAAGTGTTGCTTTACTAAGTTTTCCTTTTTTACAAGGCAATAGTTCGATCAAGAAATCTTTACCATCTTTAGTAGCCTCTGCTTTTTTCATCCAGTAAAAAGACAAGTTAGAAGGCAACATTGCTTGCACTTTTGGCAAAGCTAAGATCCTATTTATTTTTACAGTGTCTTTTAAGGAATAGGTAAGCGTATAATTATCTTTAAGAAGGCTGAACAATTCAGAACTTTCATTTTTCTTCGTAGTATCTGCTGCAGCTGTAGTATCTGATTTTGCTTTTATTTTATCAGCGACTACGGCTGATGTATCTACATTAGCGGTATCTGCACCAAGCAATGCTGCATCGTCTGTAACTTCATTTTTAGCAGAAAGAGCACTTGTATCTGAACCCGTTTTTTTAATGCTTAGCAAATAATTATTAACTGCAATTAAATTGGAATAAATATCCTGAATAGTAAAAACTTCTATAAAAGATAATTGTGCAGTTCCCTGTAAAAGATTTCTAACCCTTTGAGGATTTTCAACACCAGGCAATTCAACAAGGATTCTTCCAGTACCTGGTAATCGTTGAATGTTAGGTTGCATAGCACCAAATTTATCAATACGAGTACGGATAATTTGCTCAGAACGGTCGATCGCATCTTCCACTTCTTTATCAATCATTTTTTGCACTTCAGCATCGGTAGAACTCACCGTAATACCTTTTGATTTATTGATAGAGTTGGTATAAATCTTAGCTAATTTATCTTTACCAGCTCTTTTTTTATAGGCAGAATAAAATAGATTGGTAAAATTTTCTTGATTACTTTTTTGTTCAATAGCAGCATCGGCCAAGGCCGCAGTAAATGCTTGGTCACGGCTATTTGCACCAGCAAGTGCTTTAAGAATTTCCACAGGAGAAATTTCTAACGTTACGTGCATTCCACCTTGTAAGTCAAGGCCTAGAGCAAGCTCAGTTTCTTTTACTTCCTTGTATGTATATTTAGAACCTAGGAAATTATAAACAGGCTCGTCTACGATAGAATCTAAGTATTTTTGTTTTTGACCAATGCTAACTTTCCCTGTAGAATCCTTAGACAATTCTTCGGCCTTGTTTTCAATACCTCTGGCTACGAATGTAAAATTGATCAGGTACAAACACAGCAACGAAACTACTGCGGTGAGTACAATGATGACACCTTTGTTTTTCATGATTTAACTACTATTAATGTAAATGTAAAATTGATTTTTAAAATTAAACTACTATGTCTTTTCAAAAACGAAAGACATAAAACAGAGCTCTATTAATTAAGGAGCGTTGGGGGAAATGATATTTGTAAAAAGTGTATGAAAATGTTTTTCAGAAAAAAGAACTCTTTTCAGTATATTAATACAATTTTCTTTCGCTGGTGAAAAGTCTATAAAAGAAAAGAAAACTTCTTGTTCAAAATCGGGATTAAGTATTGAAACTACTACTGCCTCTAATCCATGTGCTACAGAGACTTTTTCCTCTTTGTCAGTTTTTTTATCTTTTTTTGAAATAGCAACTTTAGTTACTTCAGAAGTATAAGACACTCCTGCTGATGATGCGACTATGACAATGCTCAGCAACAGCAGAAAAAACCCTTTGGCGATATGTAATTTGTTATTTTTCATAACATTTTGGATTGCAAAGCTATATATTTTTCATAAAGTAAAAAATTTTAGGTAATATTATTAAACCTAACACCTTTTACTTATTTTCGACGCAGAAAGTACTTGTATGTTTTATACTAATATTACTCTGGCCTTGGAATTAAAGTAAGTTGGCATAATTTTAGCGCATTGTTCTTAACTATACTTTCAAATTTTATTTAATGAAGAAAATTGTTTTATTTGTTTTTAATATGTTACTGATAAGCTTTTTAAGCCTTGCTCAGGAAGATGTTCTGACAAATATCAAAGTACATCTAAAGACAGGTGACGCTAAATCGGTGTCTAATTATTTTAATGATTTGATAGAAATCAGCATAAATGGCGAAAAGGGTAGTTATAGCAAAACTCAAGCAGAATTTATTTTAAAAGATTTTTTCCGCAAAAACCCACCTATTGACTATAAAAAAATTCATCAAGGTGCTTCAAAAGAAGGGTTAAATTATATGATAGGCAATTATACTTGTGCCGATGGGTCTTATAGAGTTTACATAGTTGTAAAACTTTTTAAAGGGAGCTATCTTATTGACACCATAGATTTCAGCAAAGAATAATTTCAATACTGTCTAACTATAACTTCTAACTAATTGATGGCTAGACGAAAATCAATTAGTTACAAAATAAACCTTCCAATTCCATATAAATGTTTTTTTTTGAAACGAACTAGGTTAATTTTACGCCTGTTTAAACCAACGCACTTATTTTGGACTATTTATCAGAAAAATCTATCCTTCAATTTATTGACGCTGCTCTTCTTGAAGATGTGGGAGACGGGGACCATTCCACGCTTTCCTCTATCCCTGTTGAGGCTGAAAGTAAAGCTAAACTGATAATTAAAGATAAAGGGATATTAGCGGGTGTGGCTCTCTCAGAAATGATTGTAAAAAGAATAGATCCTTCTCTTAAGTTGGAAGTGTTTATTCAAGATGGCAGTTACGTAAAAATGGGCGATATAGGTTTTCATCTTTATGGAAGTGTACATGCTATTTTAAAGGCAGAAAGGCTTATACTAAATTGTATGCAACGCATGAGTGGTATTGCTACCCATACCTCTAAACTTGTAGATTCCATTAGTCATACAAAAGCAAAACTTCTTGATACACGTAAAACTACTCCTAATTTTAGAATTCCAGAAAAATGGGCAGTAAAAATTGGTGGTGGCGAAAATCATCGTTTTGGCCTATACGATATGATTATTCTAAAAGATAACCATGTAGATTATGCAGGAGGTATTCGTAAAGCTATCGAAGGTGCCAAAGAATATGTAGAAAGAACAGGCAAAGCTCTTCGCATTGAGATTGAGACACGAAGCCTAAAGGAAGTTGAAGAAGCGCTGGCAACTGGAGGAATGCATAGAATTATGCTTGACAATATGACCGCAAGTACAATGGAAGAAGCGGTTAAGTTAATAGGTGGAAAATATGAAGTCGAAGCTTCTGGAGGAGTAACCGGAGAAACGATTAAAAGCATAGCAGAAACAGGCGTAGATTTCATTTCCGTAGGTGCTCTTACACACTCTGTGAGAAGTATGGATATTAGCCTTAAAGCATTTTAAATTAATTATAATTTTAACGAATAAGAAATACAATGATTATTAAAACAAAAAAATATCAGTTACCTAAAAAAACATACATTCAGATAGCCCTTACCGCACTAGGCAAAAAACAATGGTGGTATGTTGCAGGACCAATTTTATTTGGAGCAATTGCTTTTGCTCTACCTGCTTATAAATGGTGGTTTATCGTTACGGCAATTTTAGCAATTATTTTATACATACTTTTTTGGGCGATACAATTTGTGGGTGTTACACAATTACCGCAAAATCAAATTATGTTTGATCGACTTTCTTACGAAATAGATTCTCGTCAAATCATGATCAAAGTAGACCCTCGTCGTGGCAGCCCGATTGCTTGGGACATGGTAAAGGAAGCTTATGCAAATAAAGATCATTTTCTTTTTATGATAAATAAAGCACAAATAATTTATCTCCCTTATAAAATATTTAATTCTGACTACGAAGTAAAATTTGTGGAGACAATCCTAAAAAGAAAGTCTTTAATTAAAGAGAAAGTAAAATAACCAATTTTCAGAAAAGCAAAAAAGGTCGATAATTTAAATTGTCGACCTTTTTTGCTTTTCTATAAAATGAAACTAATTAAGAAGTGACTTTCTTTTCATGACTGGCTAATCCTCCCATGTACTTGCACTCTTTTATAATACTAGTACCCTCAAATTTAACGGGCACTTTTTCATAACCATAAGTATGATTAAGGGTTTGAGTAAGATTATTGTCACCCATACTTACATCTACATCACTCATCGTCATCTGGCTTGGGTGTTCATAGCCGCAGGCATGAGTAATCTCTAAGATTTCTTTACGAAGATTTTTCATATAGTTATAAAAACGCTCAGACTTTAACGTAACGTCTACTCCTGCCTGTAACCATTTACTCTGAGTAGCAATGCCCGCAGGGCAACGGTTGGTATGGCATACTTGAGCTTGAATACAGCCAATTGACATCATAGCCTCTCTTGCAACATTTATTAAATCAGCTCCCATAGCAAATGCCATCACTGATTTTGCTGGAAATCCTAATTTTCCAGATGCTATAAAAACTATTCTATCTGTGATGCCTCTGCTTGAAAACACTTTGTATACATTTGCGAATGCATAAATGAAAGGCAAAGAAACGTGATCTGCAAAAGCGGGAGGAGCCGCTCCTGTTCCTCCTTCACCACCGTCTATGGTTATAAAGTCTGGGCCTTTGCCTGTTTTAACCATTAGATCTGCCAACTCTTCCCACATCTCCATCTTGCCAACTGCCGATTTAAATCCAACGGGCAAACCTGTACGTTCGGCTATTTTTTCCAGAAAATCTACCATTTCTGGAATATTGCTAAACTCACTATGGAAAGTAGGCGACAAAGCATCTTGCCCCATCGGTATGTGTCGGATGTCAGCTATCTCTTTCGTAATTTTTGCAGCTGGCAAAACGCCTCCTTTACCCGGCTTTGCTCCTTGAGACAATTTTACTTCTATCGCTTTTACAAAAGGGTTTTTACTAACCAATTCCGATAGTTTATCCATCGAAAACCCTTTTTCATCACGCACCCCAAAATACCCAGTACCAAAATGGAAAATAACATCAGCTCCATTTGAATGATATGGTGCTAACCCTCCTTCTCCAGTATTATGATAGCAACCTGCTTTTAGCGCTCCTTTGTTCATAGAATCAACGGCTTTCGCAGAAAGTGAGCCAAAACTCATAGCTGAAATATTAACTACCGAATAAGGTCTATAAGGTTTTCTTCTCTTATTATACAAGCCCATCACTTTGGCACAAGGCACGAAATTCATGTCTTTAGCATTGGGATGATCTTTAGCTGGTACATAATTAAACATGGTAGGGTTAATAAAAATATGTCCTGCGCTGAAAATATCTTGGTCAGTTCCAAAGCCAGAATAATTATTTTCTCTTTTTGCAGAAGCATAAATCCAAGAACGATCACTTCTTTTGAAAGGTAATTCTTCTCGGTTATTAGCCACTATATATTGGCGCAATTCAGGTCCAATTTTTTCCAGCAAATAACGCAAATGGCCAACTACAGGGAAGTTATGTTTGATTGTTTGTTTTTTATTTAAAAAAACATCTTTAAAAGCTACTCCGGCTAAAAATATTATGGGATAAACCCACCAAGGTATGCTTACAATAAAATTTACTATACTAGTTACAATGTTCATGAAATGAGTATTATTATACGATTCGAGTTATAAATTTTTTATCAATTTAAAAAACGTAAGAGGCTGATAAAGGTTCGATTTTTAGAATAAATCTATTATTCATTTGTAACTACTACTAACTTAAAATACACAACAAATCTTAGAGGCACTAAGTTTAAAATCTTAGGGTTGATTCATCTTTTTGATACAAATATGAGATTGATGAAGATAGTATTTAGGCTAACCTCTGTAATTTAATTCAAAGGGTCTAAAAATCAGTTCGAAAGACAATTTTTTAACAATCTCCCAATTACTAAACCATTTTTCTTCATTTTTTATTAAAAAAGATCCAAAATATAGAATTATACTAAGAATAAACTGTATAGTTTATTGAACTATTCTAAGGTATGAATTTATTAATTAGTTTTGTAAAAATACACAGCTATCTCATTTATAATCATTCATAACAAAATCAACTAACTCAATAATTTTTCCAAAAATTATTCCAGCCTACTACTATGAAAAAATTACACTTTCTACTTACGCTATTATTGACTGGTTCATTCTACCTTTCACAAGCACAATCACCAGGCGCGTACTTGCAAACTACTACGCCTACAATATGCAAAGGAGAACCTGCAAAATTAAGACTATTTTTATATGATCTACCTAACCAATCTCCTCCATTTGAGATAACTTATTCTATAAATGGCGTTTCAACTACTATAAGTGGCATCACTGCTGCACAATTAACCACAACTATCTACAATTCAAAAACATACTTCACCTATGATTTTAATGTAACGTTAAACACTTCGACTTCTATTACGCTCACCCAAGTTAAGGACGGGTTAGGAGCAGCAGTAGCTATAGTATCTAATCAAGTTTGGATAACTATCCAAAACACTACCCCTACATTTTATTTATCAAATGGGGCCAACCCAAGCTGCAGTGGCAGTGCCACTACCTATCAGGCAGGCTATATACCTTGTCAAGTGTTTAGTTGGGAATATTCTGAAGATGGAATCACTTATTTGACTCATAGTACATCTGTTTATACGGCTGTTTTTAATTTTATTAATACAGGTTTAACCGCAAAAAATTTCTATATAAGAATAAAAGTAGGGACAAATGGTAATGAGATTTATTCTACACCTCTAATACAAAATGTACTTCCTACTTTACAACCTGGGTCAGTACAAGCTAGCACATTGCATATTTGTAACGGGCAAACCTTGACATTAACCTCCACAGGACATTCCGGTTCAGTGAAATGGGAAGTAGAAGACGGTTTTGGATGGAGAGCATTAGGTAATGGAAATCCATATTCTTCAATAAATTATGGTAATGGAGCCATTCAAAAATACAGAGCAGTATATAATTATAGTTCTCCTTCTTGTACGCCTATTTATTCATCTGAAATTAGCGTAACAACTTATGGAATATCACCTCCATCTGTTATATACCCACTTACTAAAACAGTTTGTAACAACGAACCGTTTACAATAATAAGCTATGGTGGGGGTACGAATTTGCAATGGCAACAATCAGAAGATGCATCCATCTATACGGACATTCCGAATGCAACTTCTAGAACTTTAGATCATACGTTGATAAATTCTGGGACTACAAACAAAATAGTTTACTTACGAATTCGAAATTTCTCCCTAGGTTGTGGGACTTCCTATAGTGATGTTGTAACCTGTACCGTGACACCTTCCCCTGCAGCAGGCACAAGTACTGCTTTTCCTGAAGATATCTGCTCTGGACAAAAAGCTAACTTGCAATTAAACTCATCTGTTGGGAATATTCAATGGTATTATTCTAGCGACAATATTAATTTCAATCTTCTTTATTTCTCTACTGGAGCTTCTACTTTTTCTAATACTCTCGGCACTAATAATACCGTAGAAAAAATTTATTTCAGAGCAACGAGTAGCATTTCAGGCTGTGCCACAACACCAGTCTCTACTGTATCAAGTGTAAATGTTTACAAATCTCTGTCAAAGGCCTATTTCTATCCTTTAGCTAAAACAGTTTGTACAAATGAAGCTTTTTCTATTATTCCTACTTATTCTACTGGCAATCAACAATGGGAACAATCAGAAGATGGTTTCCTTTACAGCGAGATTCCTAATGCTACTTCAGCAACATTAAACCACAGCCTACTAAACACTGGTAGCGTAAATAAAACTGTATACCTTCGTTTAAGATCTTATTCTTTAGGCTGTGGATCAGCATATAGTGACCCTTTGGTTTGTACTGTCAGACCTGCTCCAGCAATTAGCATTGCTAGCATTTCCCCTTCAAACGTTTGCTCTGGACAGTCATCCTCTTTAAGCCTTACCTCTGCATCGGGAGATGTGCAATGGTATTCTTCAGTTGACAACTTAACCTTCCAAATTTTATATCCTGGAACAGGGTTAAGTACACAACTAAATTCCCTATACACTAATACCAATGAGGAGCTACGTTACTATAGAGCTGTTAGTAAATTTACAGAATGTGCTTCAACAGCTGTTTCCAACACAGTCATACTAACATTAAATAAAATAATTTGGCCCGCAGGTTATCCTTCTGAGATGTATAACCTTAAAGTATGCAACGGTAATAGCGCTTTAGTTAAGGCACTTCCAGTTTCAGGAGCCAATTTCCAATGGTATGAAAAAATAGGGAATGATTATATTGAGATACCAGGAGCAACAACTATTGACTATCAAACTCCAGTACTTATTAATACTACTTCGGCTGTCATTACTAAAACATTTTCATATTCTATCATAAATGGCGCTTGTGCTAGATCTGCAGGTCAACTAAACATCCCTGTATACCCAACGCCAGTTGCAGGAACACTCACCACAACAAAAAACGAACTTTGTAAAGATCAATTTGCAACTCTTAACCTTTCTGGAAACACTTCCTCTAATACTAGCTGGCTTTATTCAACAAACGGAGGCACTACTTTTACTGTTTTTAATTCTTATAGTACATCTTTATCTTCTGTTTACGTAAATCTTGTATCACAAAATTATATAGATGTACTTTATAAAGTTTCTGTTACCGATAACGTTTGTGCGCCAGTAATTTCAAATACAGTTAACATAAGAACGTATAATGTTTCTCCTGACTATGTCTTTAGCTTGAATGAACCTTATCCAAAAGCTATCTCCTTATGTGAAAAAACAAACGGTGAACTAATACGCCTTAAAAACACTACACCATTTTTTGGAACTTACATATGGCAGCAAAGTAGCAACAACGTTACTTTCATTGACATTGTTGGATCAGATAATCTTCCTAATTATACACTTCCTGCTTATACAAATACAACTGGAGCAACACAAACTTTTTATTATAGAGCAAAATTAACAAATGGAGCTGCTTGTATTAAATATTCAGACGTTTATACTGTCAATATAAGTAGGCAACTTCAAATTGGTACATTATCGGCTACCTCAGCAACAGAGTTTTGTCAAACAGGAAATCTAACCGTGGTTTTAACTGGTCACAATGGTAGTTTGAAATGGTATAACAATGGTGGCAATAGCAACCTTTGGGGCACTGGACTTACAAATACATTTACCTTGTATGCAAGTGGCACAAAATCTACTGCAAATGTATATGCGGAAACGAGTATAACTGATTATGCCTTCCCTAGTTTTTATTGCCAACTTAGATCTAATGTTGTTCAAGCAACAATATATAGCAATCCTCAAGGTTACTCGGGAACTTTGACAATCGCCAATTGCAGAACAATTAAACATGGCGAACAAGCTACTCTAAACATTGGAGGAACGGTTATAGGCGATCATTATCAATGGCTAGTCAAATCTCCTGGTTCTACTACTTTTGTTCCATACAAAAACACACTATTACCAACACTTACCACAGATCCTTTAGATTATATAGCAACTCCTAATCCAACCTTTTACGAATTTAAAGCTATGGTTCTGAATGGCGTTTGTACAACATCTAGTCAAGTAGGTTATACCGTTTTAGTGAAAGTTATACCGCAACTACCAGAACTGATAGTACCATCCACAATTTGTTCTCAAACCAGTTTTATTGTTAAAATAAAAAACTATGGACAATCTAGCGTTACACTTTTTAAAACAGGGACAACAACCAATTATCCACTTACTACTGCTACACTCCCTGGTTATTGGTCTGCTACAATTCCAATAACAGCTACAACGTCTTACTCATTAATTTCAAATTATGGAACTACGTGCTCTAATTTTACTGACAATTTTACAATAACTAAAGATGCTCCACTTTCTATTCCAACCATAATCAATGGGGCAACGAATATTTGTCCGGATAATTTAAGCTTGAATTATTCCGTTCCAGTGCAAAACACAGCTACTTATGAATGGGCGATTGGACAACCTGCCATGGGTACATTTACAAGTAATGGGGAAAATATAGTCTTTACTCCTACGCCTGGCCTTTATGGCAGCACTTCGATTCTTTGTAGAGTTTCTAACAGCTGCAATACCACTTTATATGCTAGCAAATCAATTATCATAAATCCAGCTCCTGCAGTACAATTTGTAGGATTACCCTCTGATGTATGTTTATTTTCAACACCGATACAACTTAATTCAAATGTAATAGGTGCGATCTTTAATGGCACAAATGTAACAGCCGGATATTTTGACCCTAGTTCAATTGGTTCATTTTACCCTACTATAACCTACACAGATCCAATTACAACTTGCGCAATTACAAAAACTCAATTAATTGAAGTACGTCCACTCCCTCTTGTGAATGCAGGACCAGATCTAACGGTTTGCCAAGGAACATCTATTGTTCTTACAGGCAATGGCACAGGTGTTACGAGTTACAGCTGGAATCAAGGTGTTATAAACAATACTGCTTTTATTCCTAGCGCATCAAGCTATACAGTAACAGGAAGTTCAGCTTATGGGTGTACGGCCACAGACAATGTATCCGTTATAATAAATCCTCTTCCTATAATCAATAACATTGCCGACAAATCGGTGTGTGATAATAATTCATTTTCTGCCTCGCTAACATCCTCAAATTTACCTACCGCAACGTTCGATTGGGCATCTTCAACAACTACTCCTTCTATTGGCGGATATTCAAATGGTAGCGGATCCCTCATTACAGATCTACTTACAAATAGTGGCAGCTCTGGCAGTGTTACTTATATTGTTTCCGCAACAAAAAATAGTTGCGTTGGCACTAAAACATTTATAGTGACGGTAAATCCAAATCCTTTGATTACAAGTACACTTTCAAACGCAACGCCATGTCCTAATCAGACAATTACCTATTCTTATACTAGACAGTCTGGCTTTACATACAACCAATCATTTTCTTCTAACCTAATTCCAGTAACAATTAACAATACAATTCCTACACAAACAATAAACACTCTTTTGCCCGATATGCAGAATAGCACTATTAATCTACTAGTAACTAATTCTAGTACAAATTGTGTTTCTTCTGAAACGAAACAAATAAATGTTAAACCACTACCGATCATCACTGCTACTGATGCTACCGTTTGTGCTGGAACGCTCGCTGATATATTAATTCTTAGCAATGATCCACTTGCTACTTATGATTGGATTTTATATAACCCACCTGGATCTTTATTAGGATTAACCGCTAGTGGGACAGGCAACCACATTCTTGGAACTCCAGAAGGGAGCGGCACTGCAACCTATGGAATACAGTCTACAGGTAGTAATGGATGTTCTACTTACAACCCAACAATAGTAAGATTAACAGTAAATCCTAATCCTGTTCATAGTGTAACGGTATCCTCAAACAGCGTTTGTGAGGGTTCTTTTGTAAGTATACATATAGGAACACCCGCAAACCCTCCAGGATTTTTCTATGGGTTGACCCCTCCTGCAGGATTCATTTATCAAGGCAGTGGCGGTAATCCCAGCGGTTATGGTGTTGGGTTTAATACTGGCTCTGCAAGTGGCAGCTTTATTGTAACATCTTCTACTAATAATGGCACAGGGTGTGGAAGAGTTACGACATACCCTATTACTGTAAACCCATTACCTACTGTAACTGCAGGACCAGACAAACAAGTTTGCCAAGGAACATCAATAATTCTCTCTGGTGCTGGCACAGGAGCTATAAATTACACTTGGGATAAAGGAGTTCAAGACAATGTATCATTTATACCTACTTCAACTATTTACACCGTAACGGCTCATACAGCTTCAGGCTGTATTGCAAGTGATGCAGTAGCTGTAATAGTGAATCCTAAAGCTGATCTTCAAATTATTGGACTTCCTAATATAGTATGCTTAAACTCTGGCGCACTTACGTTATCCGCAAACATTGCAGGTGGGGCTTTCTCTGGTCAAGGTATGAGTGGAAATCAATTCACGCCAAGTACAAGTGGGCTTAAAACAATCACTTATACTTATACGGATGCTAATTTATGCACGAGCACTACTTCGAAAAACACAAATGTACAATCCAAATTATTTCATCCAACCTTATGTAATGGGCAAGCTGGTTGGTGCAGTCCAAAAGCAATTGACTTATGTCTGAATGATGCTATTCCTGCAAGTATAAAATGGTATGATTCAAATCAAAATTTGATTCCAGGAAATTATACGAATATAATCCCGTATTCTTATTCTGATACACTGTATTATATTAGTTATACTTCTCCTTATTATTGCGAAAGCGATCTAATGCCAATCCCCGTAAAAATTGGAGCACCAAAAGTAAACGCGCTACAAATATGCACTCCCCGAACAGTTAATTTAAATACGTTAGTTGACCCCTATATGGATCCTAGCAATCTTTTGTTTTATACTACTTTAAAAGGCGGGGTCCCTATTAATCAGAGTTCGACTTACTTATATTATGTAGCAAATACTATAACTTTATATGTCGCTGCTACATATTTCGATTCAGATGAAACATGTTCGTCGGGTCGTGTTCCTTTTGTAATAACAGTAGGAGGTTGCTCTGCTAAATTAACGGAAGAAAGCTTTGCTGAAAACACTAAACACTCTTCGGTACTATCCTATCCTATGCCTGCAACAACTGAATTGACCATTTCCGGACTTACAACAAACAGCAAGTATAAAGCACGATTCATTGATGCTGGAGGACATGTAATACTAAATAGTGAATTCACAACAGGAAGTTCTCTTCATGAAATTAATATACAAACGCTACAAAGTGGTTTGTATATATTAGTACTTACAAATGACAAAGAGGCACACACTTTGAAAATTATAAAGGAATAAGGGTTAAAATTTGTATTATAATATAGGAAAGCACTACATATTGCGCTTTCCTATATTAAATTTGGCTTATCTCTTAGGCTGTAAAGAATAATAGTTTCCTCTTTCCACAGAAAACAATCTCGATGATATATACTAGTATAGTTTGAAAATTAGCACAATCCACTACTTCAAAAAGAATTTACATTGTCCACTGCGATTGTTTTTTTATATTTGCAAAATGGTTTTTATCCAATCAAACGCCATACAACTAATTTATCATTCAATATGCTCGCATGATAAATAAAATGAACTAACAAAAAATATCAAATGAAACGCATTGTCGATTACAGAAAACTATTTAACATTACTCAAGAAACAGATCTTGCGCAATTAAAAACTATCTACAGAAACTTAATCAAAGAGTGGCATCCTGACAAATTCGTGGCGGATGATGAAAAAAAAGCAGAAGCCGAAGTTAAAAGTAAAACAATTATTGAAGCATACCACTTTTTAGTAAGCATTTCACCTGAAACGCATGAAGCCAATCTGGAAGAATATACCACTACTACTACTACTTCTGGTATAGATGATTTTTTATACAAAGGTCAAACATTAAAAATTACTTTTCAAAATGGAAGTGTATATGAATATTTTGGCGTTCCAAAAAACATCTACAATAAGCTACTAATAGCTACTACACTTACAAGATTTGCTAAAAGACATATTTTCCACTCTTACACATTTAGAAATATACTTAAACAAACCTTAGTGGAGAAAACAGCATAAGAAAACAGAAAAGCACTAGAGCAATCTAGTACTTTTCTAAAAAATTTGCTCTTTAAAAAACGTGTACAAGACCATTACTAATTACGCTTATTACTGATCGACCAGTAATAATTTTTTATTCTTAATGAATGTTATTTACATTTCCTGATTCGTACGTCTGGTTATAGCTCCTCACTATTTTATATTCCTCTTTTTCAATTTATTCTAAAGAACCAATAGCATTCGTTTATTGAATAAATAATATATCACAATACTACTAGTTGAATTGCTTGTTATTAACATTTTTTAATGTTTTGATTGCCTTTTTAAATTTTAATTCATTTTAACTACCAAAAGTCATTTTAAATAGTTCACTTAGATAAAGCGTATAATATTATAATTTATATAAATATTATGTTTAATAAGTATTAATATATAATAATTGATTATTTTTATTATATAAAATAATTAATTAATTATATTTATGGTTTTCCATATCTAAAAATACTTATATGAAAAAAAGCATATATTTAAAAACTTCAATCCTTGCTGTATTAGTAATATTTGCATCTGCAAAATTTAGTTATGCTCAAAATCTTCAAATATCAGGAGGAAACAATTTTTCGGTTTCCTTGTGTAGTGACGGAAAAGTATATGCATGGGGTAAAAATGACGCAGGTCAATTAGGAAGAAACGCTTCAAATGTTCCTTATGCAGGAGCCTTCTCCAACACGCCAAATCTTATTTATTTACCGGTAGGTAATACTTTGACGATGAAACAAGCTGATGCTGGTTCAGGCAACACGGGGATAGTACTAGCCTGTAATGGCTCTGTGTGGCAATGGGGCGGAAATTGTGGCAATGGCAATATTGGAAATGGTGTACAAGGGGCTAGTTGTAGTGGTAGCCCTACAGATGGTTCAGATTTTTATTCTTCCTTACAACAAGTAGTGAAGGGTGCTCAAACACCAAATGCTACTGCTTTCTTAAACAACATAGTTTATATAAACGCTTCTACCCAAAGTTCTTTTGCTGTCGAAACTACCGGAAAAGTATTGGCTTGGGGCAACAACTCGACTGGGGCACTTGGAAACGGCGCAGCAGGTAATGGGGGCAACACCTATACACCATCCTATGTCTTAACAGCTGCTGCTACACCACTAACGGGAATATCAATTGTAGAAGGCTCGGATTATGGCGGATACGCTTTGTCTACAAGCGGATTCGTTTATTCATGGGGATTCAATTCTAACAATGACTTGGGGAGAACACCAACTGCAGCCGACCAATACTATGCTACCCGTGTGAAAGCTTGGGATTATAATTTAAACGATGGAACATTAGTGGATCTTAGTAATATTATTAAAATGACAGGAGGAGACACACATGGCATTGCTATCGATGCTAACGGAGACGTTTGGTCTTGGGGTGGCGATTGGGGTCCAGGGCAGCGAGGTGGTGGAAGTTGCGGATGTAACAATGTGCCCTATGCTACCAAAGTAATAGCTCCTGCTGCAACTTGCGGAGGTATGAACCAATGGAAGATTGGTCCTTGGCTTACAGGTGCAAAAGAAATTTCAGCTGGTCAGCAACACTCTATTATATTATTAAACAATGGCAAAGTGCTTACTTTTGGTTTTAACGGAAGTGGACAATTAGGAAATGGTACTACAGCCGCTTCTGGTTGTCCTGTTTATGTAAAAACGGCGGTAGCTACAGACTTAACGAATATTGTTTCCGTTTCAGATGGCGATTTATGGAGTTTTGGACTTACAAGTTCTGGGCAGGTATATGTTTGGGGTGAAAATGGCAATGGCGAATTAGGTATTCCTGCGAATACCACGGATCAAGTTTATGCATATCTTAATCCTGCCATTCCTACAGCTTGCTCCGGATCACTATTACCATGTCCTGTTGCCGACTTAGGGGCTGATGTGCTTAAATGCCCTGGCACATCGCAAATTTTACTAGCTGGTGACAATGGTGACACCTATGAATACAGTTGGTATTCTGGCACATCAGCTACTGGTCCTTGGACTTTAATAGGTGCTGCCAACCGTCCTTACGCTTCTGGTGTTGGTGCTACCATCACTGTTACTACACCTCTGTTTTACAGAGTAGTGATACATGATACCAGAACCTATGTAGCAGATAAATGTGCCGCTTGCATAGACGATGAAGACATTATGCAAATTACAGACAGGACACCTCCTCTTGCAACTAGTGCAGCAGGCAGCTGTGGTTCAGATGCTTGTTTTGACATTAGTTCTACTGGAGCCATTAATAATAATGCATTTGATTGGTATGCTTCACAAGTTTCTGTGCCAAAATTAAATAGCTCAGGCACAATCAATCCTTTCTGTACTCCAAAAGCAGGGCTTGTTCTGAACGGAGGCAACTATGAGATTTGGGTAGATGATCTGAGAAAATTTCAGTCGACGGTAGGGCCACTAGTTTCTCCCTGTGGTGTACCCACTGCCTCTGCTGGAGGTAGTAAATACCAACAAGAGTTCATTCTATACGACAACGCTACCATCACCTCTTTGGATATATTTTACAAAACATACAATTTAAATGCTACACCAGACAATGTTTTTATTAATGTCTACGACAATGACCCTAACAAAAACTCTACAAGTACAGATGGTGTACTACCAGGAATTCTGTTTGCTTCCACAACTACTACAGTACCTAGAACATCGTTGACTCTTGCGCAATTTACGCTGACCGGATTCAATTTAGCACTTACAGGAATTTCTACAGGAAAAAAATATTGGCTTGAAGTTACAGGGATCTCTAACGGAGAATTTGGAGAATTGACATGCGCTTATTCTTACCCTGTTGCGGATGCAATTGTAGCAAGAGATGTAATCAGAATAGGAGGTTCTACAGCCAATGCTCAAGTGATTCAAAAAACAAATTACAACGCTTTTGCATTCAATTGGAATTTTACCTACGATGATGGCTATCCTTGTGGCCGCTTTAAATTAGTAGCCCCAAATGCAACAACTGTATGCCTTCCCGTAGAGTACCTATATTTTGAAGGTATAAACAACGGAACAATAAATCATCTCACTTGGGCAACAGCCTCTGAGAAAAACAGCCAGTATTTTGAAGTAAAAAGATCTTACGATGGAATAAACTGGATCACAGTAGGGAAATTAAATGCTACAGGAAATTCGAACGGGATAGTAGAATACTCTTTTGACGATCAAATAACAAAAAGCGGAGTAACTTATTATAAAATAGTGGAAACAGATTTCGATGGATTAAGCTCAACTAGTAATATGATTTCTATTTCGACAAATTTTGTAATGGAAATCACAATTACTCCTAATCCAAACAATGGCCTCTTTACTATTACAACTAATGGGGCACTTGGCAATAGCACTTCTATTATTGTTACAGATGCAATAGGTAAAATCGTATATCATATAACAGAAAATTTTTCTGACAAAATAGCGTCTAAAGAATTGGCACTTACTTATCTTAGGAAGGGATTATATTTCGTTACGGTTTCTGATGGGAGCTATTATAGCACACAAAAATTATTGATAGAGTAATCTGTAATAAAAAGACCTGTCGTACTAATAGTACGACAGGTCAAAATCATCTTAGTCCGCTATTAAAATTCTATTATCGTCTTAATCTCATCTGAATGAGTATTTGCAATGGCGTCTACGATTTTAGTATAATGCATCACCTCCGTTATTACTTTATCTATAGCACCTGGCCATTTTAATCTCGATTGCTCCAATACTTCGATGGCCATAATATTATGTTGCATACTAGCGTTTACACTACCTACCATTGCCTGATTCATTAATACCATTTGCATCATCAAAGCACCACCAGAAATATCTACAGGTCTGCCAGCGCCAGGAACTCCCGTTAGAACATACACGCCATTTATACCTAATGCGTCAATCAAATCAAAACCAAGTTTTGCTACTCCTGCAGCTTCGAAAATCATATCAATTTGTCCATACGTATCGTCAATCAAATCAGCAGAAATAGTCTTTCCATTAATATAAGTTCCTCCAATTTCTTTCAATACCGTGGGACGAGGAGAATTTTCTTCTACTATGTCCATACCAATAACTTCGGCACCTCTCAAGCGCAATATAAATGCCCCTAAAAGACCAATGGGACCTAACCCAACTACTAGCGCTTTTTTACCTTTTAACCATGTATCGTAAGTAGCTCCTGGAATACGTGCTACTTGTATTTTAATGGCTTCGTCTATGGCTTTAACAGAAACAGACATAGGTTCAGTAAGCACGCCTATATCCGCAATACTGGTAGGGATTTTCAAGCAATACTCTTCTTTATCTACTACAAACTCGGTCATATAACCATGTTGTGCACGAATACCTCTTTCCGTATAATTTCCTGTAGCGCACATATCGTTGCGGTGATTTCTACAAGAATGACATTCGCCACAACTTCTGCGTACCGTAAATAATGCATGATCGCCAACGACCACCTTTTTTACATTACTCCCAATCTCAACTACCTTTCCAATCATTTCATGACCCAATACTAATTCGGCAGAACCAGGGGGTGCATCTGCACGACCGCCATGGGCTATCTCTCGGTCTGTACCACAAATTCCAATTTGTGTGATTTTTATTTTTATCTCGTCAGGTGCGGTCAACATAGGCTCGTCACGATCAATGATCTTGATCTCCTTACTACCAGGAACAGTTGTGATTGCTTTCATTTGTTTTAAAATAAGGGTTTTTAATTTTATTTAAAGTCTGTAATTAATTCTGCAATAAGGCCTGTCCAACCTGTCTGGTGAGTAGCGCCAATACCAGATCCTGTATCGCCATGGAAGTATTCATAAAAGAGAATTAAATCTTTGAAATGATCGTCTTTCTGAAGCTTTTCATAATTGCCATGCACTGGGCGTTCACCATTTTCATTACGCGTAAAGATCTTCATTAATCGCTTGGCAACCTCTTTAGCAGCTTCTTTAATTGTGATTAAATTTCCTGAGCCTGTAGGGTATTCAATTTTAAAATCATCTCCATAATATTCATGGAATTTTAACATAGAATCTATAATTAAGAAATTAACTGGAAACCAAATTGGTCCTCTCCAGTTAGAATTACCTCCAAATAAACCAGAGTCTGATTCCCCTGGATTATAATTTACTCTATACAAATCACTTCCTACCCAGAAATCATAAGGATTTTCTTTATGGTGTTTAGACAATGCTCTAATGCCATAATCAGAAAGGAACTCTGACTCGTCGAGCATACGTTTAAATATTTTCTTCATACGATGCCCGCGCAAAAGGGAAAGAAGTCTCGTCTCGCCCTTTCCTTGCTCATTCCAACGTGAAATAAGCGCAGCAAGATCTGGACGATTCGCCAATACCCATTCAACACGTTTTTTAAACAACGGTAGTCTTTCAAGATAGTGTGGCTCTAAAACTTCAACTGCATAAAGCGGAATCAATCCTACCATCGAACGTACTTTTAATGGAGTACTTTTTCCATCTGGGGTATGCAAAACATCATAATAGAAAGAATCTTCATCGTCCCAAAGGTCTACGCCAGTTTCGCCAATATTGGCAAGCGCACCAGCGATGTGTAGGAAGTGTTCAAAAAATTTCGAAGCCATATCCTGATAAGCAGGTCTATGTTCCGAGATTTCAAGTGCCATTTTCAACATGTTCAAAGAGAACATAGCCATCCAGCTTGTACCATCTGCCTGTTCAATAGTACCTCCTGTAGGCAGTTCACGACTACGGTCAAATACGCCAATATTATCTAAACCTAAGAAACCTCCTTCAAAAATATTATTCCCTCCAGAATCTTTTTGGTTTACCCACCAAGTAAAATTAAGTAACAGCTTATGAAAAATTTTCTCTAAAAAATCGATGTCTCCTACACCATTGTTGGCTTCTTTATCAATGTTGTATACTTTTAATGTTGCCCATCCATGTACAGGAGGATTTACATCTCCAAAATTCCATTCGTAAGCCGGAATCTGTCCATTTGGATGCATATAATATTCACGCAATAAAATTTCTAATTGTCGTTTTGCAAAACTTACATCTAGTCTTGCCAATGGGAGTGTATGAAAGGCAAGATCCCATGCGGCATACCATGGATACTCCCATTTATCTGGCATTGAAATAATGTTTTCATTACTCATGTGGCGCCAGTGAGAATTACGAGCATGCTTACGTTCAGTAGGTGGAGCAATCTGACCAGGATCTCCGTCTAACCATTGTTTTATATTAAAGTAATAAAACTGTTTGGTCCAAAGCATTCCCGCAAATGCTTGACGCTGCACGAGACGCAAGTCTGGATTAGTTACTCCATCTTGAATTTCATCGTAAAAATTTTCAGTATCGTTTATTCTATCATAGAAAACCGCATCAAAATCATTGAAAGGGTGATCGTTAGCTTTGTTACAAAGACGAAGTTTAATTGTTACACTTTCTCCTGCGGGCACATGATGCTTATGGCTTACAGAAGCTTTTGTACCAGCACGGTTTGGATTTACTGCTGTATGATTATCGTTGACAATGAAATCATTAATACCATCCTTACTATAGGGATGAGGATTCTCAACATTGTACAAACGTTTTTGATTAGTTTCGTTGTCGCAAAAAAGTAGTCCATTATTTTCTTCTGTATATAAAAAATATTGTCCTATTTTTTCATGCATTACATGAACTATATTGTCGTTTAGAGCTGCCATCGTAGGCTTATAATCGTTATGGCCCCATGACCAAGTATTACGAAACCAAAGCGTTGGAAGTAAATTTATGAAAGCCGTTTCCGCACCTCTATTCGCCGCTGTTATTTTAATAAGTACATCGTCTTCGCCGGCCTTTGCATATTCTATATAAACATCAAAATATTTATTATCGTTAAAAATCCCTGTATCAATAAGCTCGTATTCTGGTTCTAGTCTGCTACGTTTGCGACTTTCGTTGACAAGTTGCGCATACGGAAATTCCTGTTGAGGATATTTATACAACATCTTCATGTAAGAATGAGTAGGTGTACTTTCCAAATAATAATAGTGATCCTTACAATCTTCACCGTGATTAGACTCGGCACCAGTTAGGCCATACATCCGTTCTTTTAAAATCGGAT
>JANOTP010000051.1:0-47870 GCA_031416415.1 Cytophagales bacterium
CAGATTCGTGAGATGGCAGAATTTGTGATCGAAGTGCCAAAAATTAGCGAAGCATTGTCTCCATTGGTTTCTGTTATTCCATTGCAATTATTGTCTTATCATATCGCAGTTTTAAGAGGCTGTAATGTAGACCAGCCAAGGAACTTGGCGAAGTCGGTGACGGTAGAATAACCATTATACTTTAGCATAATAAAAAAAGACCTCTATACTCTAGAGGTCTTTTTTAGTATAGTTTCAAATTTCACTAAAATGTGTAACTCGCTTTTATTAAATATTCTCTTCCAGTATAGGGCAATGACTTTACGTTATAAGAATAAGCATTTACATAAAATAAATTTTGCTCTAAAATATTATACACTCCAAACCCTACGTCCAATCCTTTCAGTAGAAGGTTGTCGTATTTAAAATAAAGATGCATAAGTAAATTTGATCCATATTTATTATAAGTAATGTTTCCCAGTGTATCCTGATTGTAATTATATTTTGGAGAATAAAACACTACTGTAGGACTCACAGAAAAGTTTTTTACAATTGTTACACTACCGTTTAAAGTAACTTTATGTGCAGGTGCTCCTCTCAACAAAGAAGACTTTCCAGGAATAATAAAATAAGCTACATCAGTTTTTTTATTCTGATAATATGAATAGGTAGCCGTTGCAAATGCTTTTTTAGCCTTGTAGCGGTACTCTAATTCTAGTCCTTGAGTAGAAGCACGATTAAAATTTTGATAACTACTAGAAATACTAGAACCTGCGGCATCCGAATAATAAACTATCGGATTTTTAATTGTCTGATCGAAAACGTTTACCGTCACCCACATTTTACTTGAAAGTTTATACCCTGTTTCAAACTCTGTAGTGGAAATATTTTCGGGCTTTATGGAGTCGTTATAATCTATATTTTCAAGTACTGGTGCTTTAAAGGCAGAACTGTATAAAGCCTTAAAGTGGAAATTTTTTATTGTTTTCGTCAAGGCGATTCTTGGGACAAACGCATCGTTAAAAGCACTATGTTTATTGTATCGAGCACCTACTGTAAGGTTGACAATTTTAGTAGTTAATGTTCCCTGTACAAAAGCTGCGAAATTGGTATAATGCAGTTTGTCTTTGCCATTTACAAATAGAGCTCCCACTTCTCCTGGAAATTGCATTTTAGAATTATCATCAAAATATTCTGCTCCACCTAAGACACTAACGTTGTCGTTGATATCATAATTAAGCACTAGGCTTCCAGTATAGCGGTTATTAATGGTGTTATAAACTTCTTGGCTATGATCAGGATCACTGTAATTCCATGGAGCTTGATTTTGCCATAATAGTTTTGGACGTATAGAAAATTTCTTCCCAATTTTTAATTCATAATCCAGTTGAATATTATTTCTTGTATTGTAAATAGATTGTTTGGTATTGTCAACTCTCTGAGTGTAATAACTACTTTGAAAGCCTCTTAAATTAAGCCCTTTGTACCCTGCATGAACAGACACCGAATAATTTTTTATGGATGAGCTATCTCTGTAATTAATAGGGCCAGTTGCAACATCATTTACCATATTATTGCTAAACTTACTCTGATTCATATTAGCACCAAGATCCAATTCAATACCTGATTTAGTTTTTGTACCTAAAGCTACCTGAAGATTATTACGAAGAGTAGAACCATTTGACATTCCATAAGTAGCTGTGACATTTCCTCCTTTAAGATCTTCTCCAGACTTTGTTATAATATTAATTACTGCAAGACCTGCAAGACCTCCATACATAGCCGACCCAGGACCACGAATGAGCTCTATTCTTTTTATATTAGCTACTAAGATATAATCTGTAAGATAAACGGTACCATAAGAATTTTCATTGAGGGCTATACCATCCTGCATGATCAAAACTTTACCTTCGTTGGCCCAATTGCCACGAACAAACATACCCACCTGATCTCCTACGTCTGAACCGAAATCCATTCCTGGTACTAAGCGCATAACATCTACAAAATCGCGAGCTCCTGAAGTTTTTATTTCCTCTTCAGTAATTACCGTTACAATGCCTGGGGTTTCACGTAATGTACTTCCTTTTTGTGAAGCCACGGTTACGGTCATATTTAATAGGTCTTCAAGAGAAACATTGTCTACATCCTCTATCTTCAAGCTATCTTGTTGTGCATAAGAGGTAAGAATAAAAAAAGTCAGGATGAGTACTGACAGTACTATTTTTTTCATAACTATATATTTGATACGTAGGGATAATACGCTAGTCAAACTACTTAGGTTTTATAAATAGCCTTATAATCAGGTTCAAAGGAGCCAAAAATGGTACATCACTTTATTAGTAGGATTACTACACGTTTATTTATAAAAAGAAAGGTCCCTCTTCTAATAGAAGAGAGACCTTTCTTTTTATAATAAGGAAGACGTTATTAATTACCCTTTTTAGTTTCAGGTATAAAATATACTCCTGTAAAATCTCTGTACTGCATAGCATTGTTATCTAGACCTCTTACAGTTGATTGAAGTAATCTATATCCTTCGTCATACCAAAGTGCTATAATTGGAGCATCGTCCATCGCTATTTGTTCCGCTTTTAAGAAATAGCCATAAGCTTCTTCTTGTGTTTTCGCTTTTAAACCGGCCTCATACAATTCATCAAACTTAGGGTTTACATATCTTGTAAGGTTAGGATAAGAAATTTTATCCATACTAGCAGGTACATTTTTACCATAGAAGAACCATAAGAAGTTTTCTGGACTAGGGTAATCTGCAAACCATCCTGCACGGAAGAAATCTATTTTGCCACTTTGCATGTTTTCTACTAATTGCGCAGTAGTTACCAAGTTTAGATCGACATTAATATCTAGATTCTCTTTCAATTGTGTTTTTATTTCTTCAGCAACTGCCACGTTTCTATCACCATCAGAGTTCAATTCTAGAGTCAATTTAGGCACATCTGCTCCTCTTTTAAAGCCAGCTTTTTTAAGATAATAATTGGCAGAATCTAAATTTAAATCATACCCTCTAATTTTCTTAACGTCATATCCTTTGTAAGCATCTAGAGGAGTGATACCATAAATGGCGTGAGAATATCCTTCTCCATTTAATACTGCATCTAAAATTTTCTTTCTATTGATAGCAAATGAAATTGCCTTTCTTAAATTTTTATCACCAAACATTTTTCCTTTAGTTAAAAAAGCAAGAAGGTGAGTAGCCATTTCTGGAGTTCTTTGAAGTTCATATTCTCCATAAGTACCTTTTTTCTGTGCCGTTTGTTCTTCGATTTCTATAATGTAATCTGTAGGCATACGATACATCATATTCAACCTTCCATTTTTAAACTCTAA
Organism: Cytophagales bacterium; assembly: GCA_031416415.1. Classification (GTDB taxonomy): domain Bacteria; phylum Bacteroidota; class Bacteroidia; order Cytophagales; family Cytophagaceae; genus JANYCO01. The sequence continues at coordinate 3,325 of JANOTP010000051.1, forward strand.
TAACTCAGATTTTTTATCTTTCAAGAATTTAACTTTGATTCCGTTCAAATAAGGAAGCTTGTTACCGTCTTTGTCTGACAAATAATAATTAACATTCTTTTTAAGCACAACTACATTTCCTTCTTGTACTTCAGAAATTTCGAAAGGACCTGTTCCTACAGCTTTTATTCTCATTTCTTTGTCGTATTTCTCATAAGCCTCTTTGGGAAATATAAATGTGAAAGGTCTTGCAAGGTTATTAAGGAAAATAGAGTTTGGAGAAACTAGCGTAAATTGTACAGTATAGTCGTCCAAAACTTTGATACCTTCTATTTCAAAATTTGGTTTTTTACCATCTTTAGCAGCCGTATAATATTCATTAGCACCTTTTATAATGCCATCTATACAGCTAAAACCTTGATTCGTTACGCTTGGAGTACACAAAAGTGTAAAACAATATTTTACATCTTCAGCGGTTACTTCTCTTCCTTTTCCTCCAGAGAAACATTCGTTGTTATGAAACATTACACCTTTTCTCAATTTAAAGGTATAGATAGTTTGTGTTTCGTCTACAGTATAACTTTCGGCTATTCCGTTTTTTAAGCTCAGGTCTTTTTGATCAAATTTCATAAGTCCTTCATAAATCTGAGAGGCTACTCTATAAGAAATCGCATCTACAATATTGTGAGGGAAAAGATTTTTGATATAATCTGACTCATTTACGATGAACATACCACCATAATATTTGCCGCCTTTGGCTTCTACCAATGCGTTTGGATCAGTATTAGCTCCGTCTTTTGATGGACCACATGCGGCAACCATCAAAGCAATAGAAAGAAAAGAAAATAAGGTCTTTTTCATTTTAATATTTAATAAAAAATTGTTTGTTAACAAAACCAATGGTTATACTCCAATTATGGGATTTAAGTTACCAAATATTACGAGAAAAATTAAAATTTTCAAGGATTTTGTAATAAAAAAAGATTCATGATTCATTTTTGGGTGAAAATATTAATACCATTTGAACATTTTTAAGCCAATATAATAAAAGGTCAATCCCATTACAGTCAAGATCGTACAAGGAAGAAATACTTCAGGAAAGCCTGCTCCTTCGTTAAAAATAGCTCTTACAGAATCGGTTAGAATTGTAAGGGGTAATATTTTAATAATTGGAATGGCCCAATCTGGAAAACCTTGATAGCTGAAAAAGATACCCGAAACAATAGTCATTGGCAAAACTATGGCGTTTATAAGTCCGTTCCCAACGTGTGTGCTTTGAGTTCGAGAGGCCAATACTAAGCCAATTCCTCCAAAAGCTAGAATGCCTGACAAATACAATGGTATTAATGCAGTGGCATCTCCCGAAATTTCCAAATCGAAAAAGATCCATGCAAATAGGACCAAAACACAGGACTCGAAAAAAGTCAGAAGCAATCTAGTTATAAAGTGCGAAAGGATAAAAACCGATTTTTTCATAGGGGTGGCTACCATACGTCTTAGCAGTTTTTTTATTCTTAATTCAATTAAATACCAACTTATGCCCCATACACATGAGTTCATAATGCCCATAGCAAGAAGACCTGGAATAAGGAAATCTATGTAACGAATGCCTTTGGTCGTTATAGAAGCCATGGCATTAGCCTTCTTTCCAGATAGCATAGCGATATCTCGTTCAAGCAGTAAATAAAGATTCACTGCTTCAGCATTGCTAGGATCATAGTTGAAAATTGGTTTTTCTTTTTGAAGAGTTATATATAAAATACAAATTCCCTTTTTGAGTGCTATATCAATTTCTTCTTGAGAAGCTTTTATAAACGTAGCCCTTGCTGAAATGCCAGTACCTCCACCTAATTCTTTACTAAAATTATCTTTAGTTTCATTAGGGTATAGTTTAGTTAATGTACTATCGCCAGAAATAAATATTTTATACTTTTTTTCAGGCGTTCCTGAAAAGGCTAGACCCAATACCCACGCCATAGCAATAGGAAAGGCAAAAGACCAAAATAAAGCACCTGGTTCACGAAAAAAATTCTTAAAGTTAATTACAACAAGTTGAATCAATGACTTAATTTTCATAAAGTCTCCTTCCTGTCATAGAAATAAACAAATCGTCTAATGTCATTTTTCTGCATTCAAGTTCAGTAATTGCGATTTGTTGTACTGTCAAATATTGAATAAAAGCAGGCAGCGTTTTTGAAATACTTTCTACATTCATCTTTCCTCTAATTAGCGGCATATCCCATGTTATACTTTTTATGCCTTTTATAGTTGAAAGGAATTCTTCTTGCATAGGTCTATCAAGTTTGAATTCTATAATTTCGCCTTCGCTATAATTTGTTACCAACTCTTGAATAGTTCCTTGTGCTATGAATTTTCCTTGGTCCATAATTACAATCCGATCACATAAAAATTCAGCTTCTTCCATATAATGAGTAGTAAGAATCATAGAAATATTTTCGTCCCGTTTCAATTTTTCTAAAATATTCCATACTTCTCTTCTAGCAGCAGGATCTAGGCCTGTAGTAGGTTCATCTAGTAATAATACTTTTGGTTTATGGAGCAATGCTACTCCTAAAGCAAGCCGTTGTCGTTGACCACCCGAAAGATTTACAGTATAACTTTTTTTCTTAGTTTGGAGATTTACTAGGTCTAATACTTCCTCTATTCTAGCATCCTCAAGTCCATAGAAAGAAGCAAACATGGCGAGCGTTTCTTTCACAGAAAGTTTGTCCATGAATTTTGTTTCCTGAAATGATATTCCAATAACGCGGTGCAATTCTTCCTCATTCCCCTTCCAATTTTTCCCCATTATTTTTACTTCTCCACTATCGGGTTGCTGAATACCTTCTATCATTTCAATTAGAGTAGTTTTCCCAGCACCATTTGGGCCCAACAACCCTAGAAATTGACCTTCCTGTATTAATAGATCAATGCCTATTACAGCTTTAATATCCTTAAAGTTTTTGTGGACGTTCTTAATTTCAATCAGTGTATTCTCCAACTTTCTTTATCTTATTATGAATTAAACATACCCAAATTATCTCATATAGAAAACTCTGATTGATTTTATGCGTTAATGAACTTATATTAACAAAAAAATAGAATATGTATAAAGCCCTGGTTGTACTTTTTTTCTCTCTTTCAGTATATTTTGTTCAGGCGGAGAGTCATACTATATATCGTGATATACCTTATGTATCGGTTACCAGTAGTGCTTTTGATAGTGAGCGACATATCTTAGATGTTTATACCCCAAGAATTAAAAATACCACTACCGAAGTGGTCGTATTTATTCATGGAGGTAAATGGAAAACGGGCAGTAAAGAACTCTTTAATTATGTTGGAGTAAATTTTGCAGAAAAAGGCAAAACTGTAGTCCTTATTAACTATCGGTTAACACCAGAGGTAAAATACGAAGAAATGGCTATGGATTGCGCGAGAGCTGTAAAATGGGTCACTAATCAGATAGGATATTACGGGGGAGATACTAGCAAAATATTTTTATATGGGCATTCGTCAGGAGGACATCTAGCTGCTCTCATTGCAACCAATAATCGTTTCTTTGATTCTCTTGACATGAAGAATCCTATAAAAGGTTGCGTTCTTATTGATGCATTTGGAATGAATATGTACAATTATTTACAACACCCAAGTTCTGACGATGCTTGGATGTTGGAGACCTTTACTAAAGATGAAACTAAATGGAAAGACGCTTCCCCAGCTTTATTTGTGACGAATACCTCTCCTAAATATTTATTATTTTTAGGTGAAAAAACAAAGCAAATTATTTATAAGGACGTAATTAATTTTAGTGAACTTTTAACTAATAAAGGAATTCCTACAGAGTTGATTATTATGGACAATAAAAGTCATTTAGAAATGATAGGGCAAATGCTTGATTATAGAAATGGAATTTTTGAAAAATGTATTACCTTTATGAAAACTCACTAACACTGTCGAGCTATTTTTAAGTTGATTATTTTTAATTTTTATGATAAAAGATTTTTTTGATTTAATATTTCCAGATAGCTGCATTTCCTGTGAAAACGCGCTATTGAAAGGAGAAAAAAACATTTGCATTTACTGTATGCAACAACTTCCAAAAACGGACTTTCATTTTCAGGAAGACAATGAGTTGTGTAGAAAACTTTGGGGCCGAATTCCACTTCGGTATGGACTAGCCTACTTGAAATTTAGCAAAGGAAGTTTGGTCCAAAATATTATGCATCATATTAAATATAAAGATGCAAGCGATGCTGCAGTGATGTTAGGAAGTTGGTATGGTCATGATTTATATAAAACAGGTTATTCAGACAAATTTGATTTGATAATTCCAGTACCTTTGCATAAAAGTAAATTTAAAAAAAGAGGGTATAATCAAAGCGCTTGTTTTGCTCAAGGCTTATCAGAAGGATTAACGATTGATTATTGTGAAACTGCTTTAGAAAGGTCTAGCGAAAATTCTACTCAAACTAATAAAAGTCGACTCGATAGGTGGTCAAATGTAAAAGAGATCTATAGGGTAAAAGACAATGTGAATATTATTGGAAAAAGAATTCTTATTGCAGACGATGTGGCGACTACTGGAGCTACAATTGAAGTTTGTGCTCAAGAATTGTTAAATGCAGGAGCTTCTGAAATAAGTGTAGCAGTGCTAGCGATAGCTTTATAAAAGTCAACAGGGAGCAAAAAACAAGAACCCTTTCCGAACTAGTTCAGAAAGGGTTCTTATAGATAATTATTTGTTAACTATTAGTAAGTATTAGTAGTTTGTACCAGCTTGTATCATAGCACATCTGAAACCGATAGTTGCAGTACAAGAATCTTGTTGCATGTATCTTCTAGTTCCAGGAGATAACCAGTAAGCTACATCTTTCCATGATCCACCTTTGTAAACTCTAGTTTGGTCATCGATTGTAGACTGGAAACCAGCTTTATCGTAACCTGTTCTAGAACTTCCTGAGATTGTAGCCTCATCTAAGTAACCATTTCTTCTGTGTGGGTTAAGGTCATCCATACCACCTGATTGTTTGTCATCTGTAAAACTAAGAGGTCTGTAAACGTCAGCTACCCACTCGTTCACGTTACCAGCCATACAATATAAACCGAAGTCATTTGGTGGGAACTCATAAATAGAAGCAGTAATCATTGCACCATCGTTAAGTTTACCAGCTATACCAGCATAGTCACCACGACCTCTTTTGAAGTTGGCAAGGAACATACCCATTTGTTTTCCATAAGGATTACGCATTGCGTGACCATCCCATGGGTAAAGTCTATTGTGTGTTTGATTTTCATCTAACCATTGGTTACCGATAAGTGCTTGAGCAGCATATTGCCATTCAGCTTCAGATGGAAGACGGTAGTTTGGAACAACTACACCACTTTCTAAAGGAATTCTTCCGCCACCTTCTGGAATTTCGATACCAGCGTTTTTAGCAAGATTTTGATTTACAACATTTGTTCTCCAAACACAATAATCGTTTGCTTGAGTCCATTTAACCCCAACAACTGGGAAATATCTGAAACCAGGATAACGTAAATAATGCTCTGAGTATGGATCGTTGTAAGCAAGTTCAGATACCCAAACAGTAGTATCTGGTTTTGTAGATTCAGCGAACTCTTGAGAAGAATCTCTACCTACATAAAACATATATTCTAACCAGTGAATGTTAGCAATTTCGGTTTCATCCATCCAGAAAGACGCAACTGTAACCGTTCTTTCTATGTTGTCACCATTTTTTAAAAGATCTTCTTCAAAAGAACCCAGTACCATACGGCCACCTTCAATGTACACTAAGTTTGGCGCTTCTGGTTGACCTTGAAAGTCATTTACCTGAAATCCATTTTCTTCGTTGTATGCCATACCAGTAGTCGTACTAGCGTCTCCTGGATCTTGGGCGGTAGGGTTACCACTTTTGCCGCAAGAAGCCAATAATAAGGCTGTTACAGTCAAAAGGGAAATACCTTTTGCGATTCTAACTATTTTTTTCATAACCTGTTTGTTTAATAACACTTAACACTTATCTACAAATAATTCGCTAATATATATATAATCAATATAAAATGCAATAAAATAAATGAATTTTATAAAAATTACTACCTACTTTAATCAGAACGGAAAGATATACAAATTATTACAAAACAAAAAGGCAACGAAGAAAGGGAAGCAATTATTATTTAGTCTCTTAATTGTATGTAAAAATTGAAAAATTGCTAATTTTATTGATTTTCAATATATTAATATGTATTCCACATTTACTTTCTAACTACTTTTAACAAATGTACGTTTTCTGAATTCGTCAAATTCTTTACTAAAGCTTTACATATATTGTAACTATAGTTTTATAACAATAATTGCAAAAAAAAATAGTTAAAAATAAATTTGAATATTTTTGCATGCTAAAAAAATAGCCTTACCTTTGCATCTCCAAAAAAGGGAGATTAGCTCAGCTGGTTCAGAGCACCTGCCTTACAAGCAGGGGGTCACTGGTTCGAACCCAGTATCTCCCACATTATAAAGCCTAACTAAATTTTAGTTGGGCTTTTTTTATATTCAACTCTCTAGAAGAGATAATACTCGATTCCTTTTTCAAGTATGTAGTTTTCTTCCACTTACTAACCGCTTATTTTCTTTACTCTAATAAAAAAGATGGCCCAGCCAAATAGTCTAGATTTTCTGCTGATCCTAAGTTTATCAGAAATAGGCATCAGTATAATATACTAGCAGTAAATAAAAAAGGTTAATAATTTGAACGTAAATTGCAGATTATACTATGTTTGTATAAATTTTACGAGATTTTACCAATAATTTGAAAAATAAACGATTACTATATAGAATATTTCTTTGGACTTTTTGCTCCGTTATAACTGTCTTACTTATAGCCATAGGGTTTGTCTATGTTTTTAAAGATAAAATAATAGGCGCATCAATTTCTGAAATAAATAAATATTTGAATGCTAAAGTAGATATAAATCCTAAAATTGAACTTTCGCTTTTTGAAAAATTTCCTCACGTCGCCTTAGGCTTTAAAGATGTAAAAATATATGAAAGCATACCTGGAAGTACCAACCTACTGGGTAAAGCTGATGAACTTTACCTCACCTTTAACATCTGGAATATAATAGATGGAAAATATGTGATTAATAAATTATACTTGGAGAATGGAGCGTTCAATCTTAGGGTAGATAAAAATGGAATAAATAATTATACTCTTTTAAAAAAAGACTCCACACAAAAAGGCAACACTAGTGGTGGACTTGACCTTACTAGTATTTATATTAAAAATGTTTTAGTAAATTATTCAAACGAAGAAAACGAGCAATATTATGAAGTGCAATCCCACGAATTAAAAGCTAGTTTTAATTTACAAAACGACAACTATTTAATACAGCTTAGTGGTCCTCAACTTGTCAAAACCATAAGGATTCATGATGGAGAATATTTTAAAGAAAAAGAAATTTTTATAGTAAGTAATCTAGAATTTAATAACAAGGAGAAAAAATTTACTATACTACCTACCACTATTAAAGTCGAGCGTTCAGAATTTAAAGTAGAAGGCTATTATTTATTTAAGAATGAAAATATTGTTGACATAAAAATCGACAACGACAAAGGCGATGCACAAACATTACTTTCTCTTATTCCAAAAAAATATTATCAAAAATTTTCTTCTTACAAAAGCGAAGGGGAAGTTTATTTTCATGCTACCGTTAAAGGAATAATTAAGGAAACAGAAAATGCCGCTATAAATGTTCTGTTTGGCTGTAAAGAAGCCTCGTTTTATCATCCTGATCTTAAGAAAAAAATACAACACGCCAATCTATATGGAAGCTTCACGAATGGAGATAAAAAAAATGCACAAACGTCTGCCCTTAAGCTAGAAAATATTCGCTTCACTTTTGACGAAAAAATGGTACAGGGTAATTTTATGTACAGAAATTTTAATGATCCTTTTGTTGCATTTGATGCTACCGGCTTATTAAACGTAACCTCTATTCTAGATTTTTATAAAATACCAAGTATAAAATCAGCTTCAGGAAATATTGACTTTGATATAGATTTTAAAGGCTTACTAAATGATTTTAAAACAAGAGAAGGTCATACTAAAATCGAAGCAGGGGGAGAGATTACCATTCACGAGCTTGCTTGCATTCCAGAAAATTCTAATTATAAATTAGAGAAAACAAACGGTACCTTTATTTTTAACAAAAATGATATTTCAATATCTGATTTCACTACAAAAATAGGCAAAAGTGATTTTCGTGTAAATGGTTTGCTCAAAAATCTTTTTGGGGCAGTATTATTAGAAAATGGCCGAATGCTTATCGATTTAAATGTTCAATCTGAAATAGTAGATTTTGAAGAACTTCTTTCTTTTCAAAACAAAGAATCGAATACTGTTATTGAATCTACTGTTTTGCCTAAAGAGCCGTTCCCTTTTTTACAGAAATATGTGATGAAAGTAGATCTTGACCTAAAAAATATTTCCTACAAAAAAGTCCATATGGAAAAGTTTAAAGGTTCTTTAAATTTTGATCAACCCTACTTAAGAGCCGAGAATGTTAATTTTCAAATGGCCGGAGGAAACTTAGAAGTTACAAGTTCTACAAATTTTGATTCTGAACAAAAAATAGAAACTACCGTTAGGACAAATTTAAAAACTATTAATATTGATAGCTTATTATTTATGTTCGATAATTTTGGACAAGATTTTATAACCTATAAAAATATAAAAGGAGAATTCACAGGGAATGTAGAAACTGCTTTAAGCTGGAGTAACAAAGGCGAGATAAATACACAGTCAATAGTAGCTAGTATAGAAGGCTCTATACTGAAAGGTGAGTTAAATGAATTTGAGCCTATGCAAAACTTGGCACGTTTTATAGATGCACAGGAATTGGCTCATATAAAATTTTCAGAAATAAAAAACAAAGTGTTTATTGAAAATAGAAAAATATCATTTCCCGAAATGCAAATACTTTCTAATGTTTCAGATATATCAATATCAGGTACTCATACTTTTGACAATGAAATGGATTATAAGTTAACGGTACCGCTTAAAAATCTTAAGAAGCCTAGAATTGACAAGGATGCTGCTTTTGGTGCCATAGAAGAAGATAGTAGAAAAGGAAGTACTTTGTTTCTTACTATTAAAGGAAATGCTGATAATTATAAAATTGCATACGATACAAAACGAACTAAAACTAAAATTCAAGAAGATCTTAAAAAGGAGAAAAAAGAATTTAAAGAATTGTTTAAAAAGAAGGAAGAAGAACTAAAACCTACTGTAAAACCTAATCAAGAAGAGTTCTTTGATTGGTAAAGTATATTAAGGTTTTATTGAAGCTGCCTTAGCTATATCTTTTTCAATTTTCTCAAGATCAATGCCACTGCATCCACATCCACCAGGACATCCTTTTTTGTATACAAATTGCTTTCTCACCATGTAAACAATATATACAAGGGCTGCTGCGAAAAGCACTAAAATTAATAGTTCCTGTGCCATCTTACCAGTATTTTTTAATGATATCTAATGTTTCACTATGAATTGCACCTGCCGCTAGCAATTCTTTCCCATGCAAGAAATCATCTCCTCCAGAATAGTCGGTAACTTTGCCACCTGCTTCTTGAACAAGTAATATTCCAGCTGCGATATCCCAAATATGAATATTAAATTCAAAATAGGCCTCAAATCTTCCACAGGCAACATAACAAAGATCTACCGCCGCAGAGCCCAGTCGTCGCAACCCATGCGAATGGTTAACCATGTGTTTAATGATTTCAAAATATTGATCTGTTTTACCTCTTAAGCTATAAGGAAATCCAGTTGCAATAAGAGATTTGCTCATTTCATCAATAGTGGAAATGGATATTTTAGTTCCATTTAGAAACGCCCCGCCATTCTTCCAAGCATAGAAACATTCGTCAAGATTAATTTCGTAAACAACACCTACAAGAATATTTTGTCCTTGTATCAGCGCTACGCTAATAGAGAAAGAGGGCATTCCATGAAGAAAATTTGTAGTTCCATCCAATGGGTCAATAACCCATTGAAGCCCGTCTTGTCCTTCTTCAGAGGTTCCTTCTTCGCCAATAAATCCTGCAATTGGAAGAATTTTTCTCAATCCGATCACAAGAATTTTCTCGGTTTCTTTATCTACATACGAAACAAGATCATTGCTCCTGCCTTTGTATTCAATTTTAGAAATGTCGAAATTCTTAGATTCTTTTCTTATGAAAGACCCTGCATTTTTTACTAAGGCAACCGTTTCCGAACATAATACTGATAAATCTAAACTTTCCATCTCACAAAATCTTTGTCAATTCTATAGTATATATACATTGATCTTAAGGCCAACGCCATTAAGAACGGTATTATGGCAACATTTAGTTCCTGAGGAACAAAATTCCAGAAAATAAGAAGGAAGAAAATTACAAAGAAGTTAATTAGAAAATAAGAACTCATGCGTTTAGGACTTATTTTCATTAATAACATAGGAATTGCTATAAGATGAAAAGGGACAGCCCAGATTAAATTGTAATTTTTAATTGTTACGCCATGGTCAGTGCCAAACCATAAAAGTAAAATTACTATTCCGAAAAGCCCTGATGCACCAAATAGGATTACATCTAGCCAGTAGCCGTTTAATTCTTTTTTATGATGATAATACGTAATGCCAAAAATTATAAAAAATAAAATCCAAAAGGCAAACCATGGTTTTAAATAAAATGGAGTACAAGCAGTATCAGGTGTATTTAACAATAAAGGTTCTTGTATACTTACAAGTTTTTCTTCTTTTCCATTTATGTTTATAGTGGCTCCTGCAAATCCATTCATTAAATGTTCTGGAAGAAACATATATTGATAAGGTGTAGCTATTTTATCGGCTGGCAGGCCCAATCCTAGGTCCATTCCGAGGTCTTGGTAGCGTTTATTTTCTAGAAAGGGATCAATCAATCCTCTAAAACTTTTTTCTTCTTTAGGTGCCGTTAGATTAAATTTCAACGAATCTCCGCAAGCATATACAAGTGCATCCCTTAAACGACTAGAACAATTATCATAAAAAAAGTCGTATTTGTAATAACGATTTTCTATCAGATAATTTTTTTCTAAAAAATCAACAAGGCGTTGTTTTTGAACTTGTGTAAGATTGAGAACTTGTTTTGTAATAGATCTATTTTCATCTATTGCAGTAGCTACTAGTTCCCTTGGGTTTTCTACAGCTAGAGAGTATAATAATTTTCCTCTCACAAACTTTGTATAAAAATTAGGGTCATAGCCATCAAAAGTGCCATAGTTGTAATTTTTAAAAACATTGTTTACCGTGTCGATAAGCAGAAATGCACTATGTCCAAAACAATTATACAATTCGTTTCCAGGAGAAACAGTTAGTAAACTAAACTCTGCTGAGGTAGATAAGGAATCCGCTTTTAGTTGTCTTGTGCTAAAAACTGACATCACTAAAATTAGTATAAATATTATTTTTTTCATTTTGATGTAATTCTTCTTTTTAAAGATTAGGCTCCGTAAAAATAACAACATTCCAGCCTATATGCCTAATCAATTCTATATTATTATATAAAAAAAAAGATTACATTAAACGCTTAAACAGAACTAAAACCAGTAAGAATAGTCTATAAAAGCCCTCTGATTTGCTATGCGAATAACAGGTATTGAAGGTTGTGTTCTGTAATCTAACTGTTTATGAAAACTAAAATATCCACAGGGGCTAAAATGATGTTTGTTTCGATCGTATCGTTTTCATTGATGCACCTTTGTGTAAAAGCGATACCTACAATTCCGGTTCATCAAATTATAACTTTTCGCTCCGTATTTTCGATTCTTATTTGTATTTATACCCTAAAGAAAAACAATATTCCTTTTTGGGGTAATAATAAACCATTATTAATACTTCGTGGTTTAGTAGGTGCATTATCATTATTTTGTTTTTTTTATTCGATCCAACACTTACCGCTTGCTACAGCGGTAACAATATCTAATCTTATACCTCTTTTTACATTAGGACTGGCCGCTATTTTTCTTAACGAAAAAATCACCAAACTGCAAGTACTTTTTTTTCTACTATCGTTTTTAGGCGTTGCTCTTATTAAGGGGTTTGACCATCGTATTTCTTCCATAGATTTATTAATAGCTTTATGCGCTGCTTTTTTTACAGCTTGTGCTCACTTCTCTGTGCGCAAACTTCGAGACTACGATCATCCTTCTGTAATTATATTTTATTTTCCACTAGTTACCATTCCTCTTACGGCTCCCTATACTGCGCTACATTGGGTGCAACCAGATTTATTTGCGTGGGCTATGCTTATTTTGATTGGGCTTTTTACACATATTGGGCAAGTGTTCTTAACCAATGCTTACGCTAAAGAAGAGGTATCAGGGGTGACAAATATTTATTACATAGGAATTCTTCTTTCCTTATTCTATGGCTGGGTCTTTTTTAAAGAAAATTATCCTTACATGTCCTATGTGGGCATGGCATTGATTATAATAGGAATATTACTTAATCTTTTTTATAAGAAACCAAAAGAGGAAAAAGTCTAATATTTTTATTACTTTACGTTACGAAAACTTTATAATTTATCTTTGATGAACAACACTACAGATACTCCAAAAGCAACAATGCATTTGATTCATTATGATCAGGATAGTTATGAAGAATCTACTATTATGAGTCTTTCAGAAATCAATAATTTCTTAGATAAACCTGCCGTAACCTGGATTGATATAGATGGGACCCACTGTAATAATACTATCAATTTTTTTTCTAATAAACTTAAATTACACCCACTCTTAATAGAAGACATTCATCATCATGAGCATAGACCAAAAATGGATGAATACGAAAGTCATATTTTTGTAGTCGTAAAAATGCTAGATTTTGATGACGAAACAAGTAAAATAAAATCAGAACAAGTGAGCTTTATTTTAGGAGAAAATTATTTGATCTCTTTTCAAGAAACGGGTAAAACAGGTGATATCTTTAGTCCTATTAGAGCAAGAATAAAAAATATGGGGCGTCATCGTACCTTCGGCGCCGATTATTTACTTTATAGCTTATTGGATATTATCATTGATAATTATTTTGTGATTTTAGAAAAAATAGGCGAAAAAATTGAAGTTCTGGAAGATGAAGTAATCAGCAAGCCCTCGAGCGAAATATTAAATGAAATTTATAAATTAAAACGAGAGCTTATCCATCTTCGCCATTCTGTGTGGCCTTTGAGAGATGTGATAAATAAACTTGACAGAGGAGATTTCGGTTTCATTACCCCTCCCGTTCAAATTTACTTAAAGGAAGCATATGATCACTCTATTCAAGTAATCGAAACACTCGAGTTGTATAGGGATATCCTTTCGGGGCTTATAGATATTTATCTATCGAGCTTAAGTAATAAGATGAATGCGGTCATGAAAATGCTTACAATCATTTCTACTATTTTCATGCCTCTTACGTTTATAGTGGGCGCCTATGGAATGAATTTTCAATACATACCTTTGTCAAAATGGAATCATGGATATTATTTTATTCTAGGAGTCTGTGTTTTGATTGGAGGGGTAATGTTGGTTTATTTCAGAAGAAAAAAATGGTTGTAGTAGCCACTTACTTTAGTTGTTTTATAACTTCAGATTTTTCAACATAACCTTGATTCATCCATACCATTGTTTTGTTTCTATAAAGTTGTAAAACAGGAAGGGCATCAATTTTTAATTCTTTGCAAAGCAATTGATTGTTGTCTGCATCAATTCTAATTACAATTACTTTATCTGACATCTCTTTTGATATTTCTTCCAAATAAGGCTTCATTTTTTTGCAAGGAGCGCACCAGTCCGCATAAAAATCTATTAGTATTAACTTGTCAGAGATCAATAATGCTTCAAATTGTTTTTTTGTCATTCCTACAGATACAGACTTATCCTCAATAGTTTCTGGCAAATTTGCACTTCTCCATTTCATAATTCCACCACTTAACTCGTAGACTTCTTTAAAACCATTCGAGCGCATTGCATTGGCTGCTGAGGAACTTCTCCCTCCACTCAAGCAATAAACAAATACTGGTTTTGATTTGTCTAGTGTATTAATTTTTTTGTCAAAATCATCTCCGTTCCAGTCAATGTTTTGTGCGTTATTTAAATGCCCTTTAGCGAATTCATCGGGTGTTCTTACATCCACAAGGGTGGCAGTTGGGAGCGTTTTTAGTTTCTCCGAAAATTCATTCGCAGAAAGATTTGTAGTTTGTGTTTGTCCATTTGAACAATCAACGAAGAGAATCGTTATAAATAATAACGTATAGACAAGATAGCCTTTCATTATTTTGCGTTTTGATTAATTATTAAAGCCAAGTTTTTTGCAGAAACAACACCCGATTGTCTCCATTTTATTTCTCCGTTTCTAAAAAGAATAAGTGTAGGTACACCTTGGACTTTATAAGAGGTAGCAATTTTAGGATTTTTGCCTACATCAATTTTTAAGATGGTAGCCTTGTCGCCTATATTATTTTTCAGCTCCTCTAAGATAGGTTTCATCATCTTACATGGCCCACACCAGTCGGCAAAGAAATCAACTAACGTCGGAGTGTCGCTCTTGATAATTTCTGAAAATTGTCTAGCCATGTTCTTATTAGTTATTGATTACTGCTAGGATAACAGTTTATTTGTATTTTAGTTCAGTGCGTTTAATAGTTTTGCCTTTTTAAAAATTTTTCACGGCTTCACTTAAATCAAATACCTTAACTTGCTCTTTCAATTTTGACTTAATAATACTACTTCCAGCAGCACTTCTATAGCCACCAGCACAATGAACAACAATAGGCTTGTCTGTTGGTAATTCATTGGTACGTTCTCTAAGTTCATACAAAGGTATATGAATAGAATTTTTAAATAGTTTTTGAGTGGCGGTTTCAGAACGATTGCGAATGTCTACGATTGTATAATCTTGCTCGTGATTTTTTAATTCTTCACTGTCAAAATACTGCATTTGTGAATCACCAAAGTTTGCTGTAAAGGCTAGTAAAAGTTGTTTTTCATACCCAATTTTTGCTACCCTTTCTATTAATGCATTTAATACTATTTCATTTTCTGCTATTAAATAGAATTGTTCATCTGGATTTATAATGCTTCCTAACCAAGTTTCGAATTTGGTATCGTTCATTAAATTGATGGCATTTTTTATATGGCATTTTTTGAATTTATCTTGAGGTCTTGAATCTATAATTGTTATTTTAGGATCAAGTAAATTAGCTGAAGATTGATCATTTATGGGTGCACCGTGTTTTACGTTTGAAATGCTTAAGGCATAATTTTCTGCCCCTTTTTTATTTACTGCCACATTAAAAGGGAAGTATTTCGGAACGAAAGGCTGGTCGGCCAATAATTTTTGTATGAACGTTTGTTCAGTTAAATTTTGTAAACTCCAATTGCTAATTTTTTCTATCCCCATAGTACTGCTGTTTTTCTCACTGAGTGCTTTTCCACACAAACTGCCTGCTCCATGTGCAGGATAAACTAATACATCGTCTGGTAAAGTCATTAGCTTATCACGAAGTGAATGGTACAGTTGTTTTGCTAGTTCCATTGCTGTTGCAGTAATCGCTCCTGAACTTTCTCTTAAATCAGGTCTTCCACAGTCACCAATAAATAAAGTGTCTCCTGTAAATACACTATGCTTTTTCCCATTTTCATCAATTGCTACAATGCAAATGCTTTCTGGAGAATGACCAGGAGTATTCAGTGCTTTTAAACTAATTTGACCTACTATAATTGTAGCTCCTTCATCAAAAGTTTTATGGTCATATTCTGCCTCTAATAATTCACTTACATAAATTATAGCTCCAGTAGTTTTATGAATTTCTAAATGACTGCTTACAAAATCCGCATGAGGATGGGTTTCTATAATGGTAGTGATCTTTGCTCCATGTTGTATAGCCAACGTATAATAAGGTTCAGGATTTCGCGATGGATCGATCAAGGCTATTTCTCCATTGCTTACTATTGCGTAGGAGTAATGCGCTAAATTTTTATCTTCAAATTGAATGATTTCCATTTGCTTTAATTTTTTTATACACAACTATCTAATTCTATTATTAAATTCTCCAAGGAGGATTTAATCTATTCTCACCCGCAAAAAAAAGAATCAATTGATTTTGATCAGGATCCTTTAGTCTTGCCTCTCTCCAAAGCCAAGGCTTATCAGTAGGTTGTGTGTCAAATACAATCTCACTTTTGGATAAGAGGGATACGTATTCATCCAAATTTTCACATTCAAAATAGACATGTATCCCATCTCCTGTTGGCAATTGGTCGACGAGTTGAATGGAAAAGGTAGCGTTACCATTTGGACATACAAAGCGTGCATAATGAGGCAGGGATTCAACTATTATCTTCAGTCCCATTTTTTTATAGAAAGCAATGGATTTTGACAAATCAAGTGAAGGAACGGTTATTTGATTTAAGTTCATGTACTAAATTTTATCTAGTCCTTCGTCTTTAATTTCTTTTAGTCTATTGGTTAATAAAATAGTTAAAAACACTATCGAAACAATCATCAATTCTCCTCCCTCATGAAGGTGCGTAAATAATAAATAACGATCTAATAACAACGTTATCAAAAATAATAACGTTAGCCAGTTGGACCATAGAAACCGATCATTTTTAATCATGTAGTATAAATAAAACGCCCAAATTAGCAGAATGCCAAAAGCGATAATAAAATCTGAAAACGGCCAATGCATTATTTTAAATAATATTCCTACTATTAAAAAACTAACAGAGATTCTTGATAATCTATACTGACTAGATTTTATAAACTTCCCTGTTGTATGAAGAAAATATATTCCCATTATAGTATATAGAAAGGCGGCTTTACCTCCAATTTTATAAAACAGACTATTTTCTGTTAGTTGATAACCGATTACTCCTGCTATCATAGTTGCCAATGCTGCTATGAGTATGTATTTAAAATATTTGTAAATGATTATGTACATATTTTTATTTTTTATTTTATTTTTCTGCCCATTCTAATTCTTTCGGTAATTCCATACTTGAAAATTCAATATGAATTACTCTTCTTTTTTTATTATTTGTAGTTCGACCTGAACTATGAAGCAATAATGGCTTCATGATCATAACCCCTCCTTTTGGCACCTTACATATTGTTTCTTTATCAACTGTCCAGTCAATAGTTTCAGGTCTAAAGATACCCTTTTTATGTGAACTAGGAATAACTTTTAATGCACCATTAAATTCATCTGTATCGTCCAAGTGGATTCTAATAGTGACGATATTTTGTAATATAGCTAAAGGAGGTTGAACGGCAAATTGATTTTGTTTAACTGTCCAAGGACCATAATTATCTAACTGAATTTTTTTGTCAACAGAGATAGTTAAATCTTGGTGGTAGGAGACAAACCAATTGGAATCTTCAGGCTTGTCAAAGTATATAGACTTTACTACGAAATAATTTTCACCTAATAAAATTCGAATTAGATGTATGAATTTTTCATTAAAAATTATTTTTTTAGTGTCAGGGATTTCTTTTAAAAATTGTCTAACAGCAAATAGGTCTGCTGATTTTCGAAAGGTAGATTTTGATGATTCCGTAGAATCAATTGTTTGAATTAAATTAGTTATTTCTTCTTCCGAAAAAATGGAAGAAATAATAGTAAAGCCATTTTCTTCAATTGCTTCTTTGTGTTTTACTACTTCTATCATTAGGGCTGCCTGTGAAATAAATAGTAGTTATTTCACTTGTTTATTCTTTTGTAAAAAGTATTCTTTTACGTTCGGAGCGTTTAGCCAATAGAGAAGATAAGTTGCTAAAATAGCATCTGTTAAAATTACAGCTTGAGTGTAATAATAATATTTTTCTAATAATAATAGATTTAACAGTGCTATTCCTGATGTTATCATTACTACTATTCTTGCCCAATTAAATCCTTGATAAAATTTAAAGAGTACCCAATAGTAGAAACCAATTAGTAAGGTAATAATGATTAGCTCTATTAATTTTGTGTTTTCTTTTCCAGAAAGAAATAAATATCCAGTGAGATTTAACACACACATTAAAACGGTGAGTCTTTTTAAGTGTTTTGGTTTGGCCATGTTTTTATTTAAGAATATTTTTATCAAATTAAGTTATCCGAAGTGAATAAAGTTAACCCTTTCTTGCTAATAAAAGTTTGTTCGTTTTAAATACTTTGACCCTTTTAGTCCGTAATAAATAATGAATACATACGATAGTATTGGCAATAAAAATCCACTATTTCCCGGAACAGAAGCAAACAAGAATGGCAATACTGCTCCACCTACTATTGCCATATTAAGCGCAGCAGAAGATTCTTCAGAATTTTTACCCATGCCATCTATGCCCAAGGTAAAGATGCATGGGAATAAAATAGAATTAGAAAAACCGATTAGTGCAAGTGCCCATAAACCTATTGTGTTATCGGAGAACATAAAATATATAAAGAGCAACAAAATTGCAGATCCTGCAAAAAGCGCTATGCTTTTTCGTGGACTTAGAGAACGAAGTAGTATCCAACCAACGAACCTACCTACCATTGCGGCTCCCCAATAAAAACGAACTAACCCGTCTAATGATGAATCTAAACTTGATTTGTTGACAAGAAATTGTCCAATCGCAACTTCAGAACCTACATATAGAAAAATTGCAAGAGCGCCCATCCAAATATGTGGTGTTTGTAAAACATATTTTCTAGGTGGTATCGTTTCTTCTATAAGTGGTTTAAAACCCGAAGTATCTAGAATGGGTATTTCTGAAAATCCGATTAAAAGAGCTAAAATAATAAAGGCTACACCTAACATTAAATAAGGCATTTGAACATAAGCAATAAGTGCTTGACGTTGTTCCTCTGAAGGTAAAAGAAGTAAAGACTCATCGCTGAATCCCGCAATTTTCATAAAGAACCCAGCTGCTAATAAAGGAGCAAAAAAGGTGCCTAGCGAATTAAAGGCTTGAACAAATGTAAGTTTGCTAGCGCCCAATCCTCTTGGGCCTAAGAGTGCTACATAGGGATTGGCAGATACTTGAAGAATGGTTATTCCAGACCCTAAGACAAATAATGCAATTAATAATAAAGCGTAAGATTGAAACGCCGCAGCTGGGCAAAAAAGAAAACAACCAATAGCGCCAATCAATATTCCTGATACCATGCCACTTTTATAACCAATTTTATCGATCAGTCTTCCGGCAGGAAAAGATACAAGGAGATAAGCACCAAAAAATGCTCCGTTTAAAATATATGCATTTTGAATATTGAAAATGGTTATAAATTTCTCTACCATCATCAGATTCAATACTGTTATCAAGCCCCATATAAAGAACAACGTCGAAAGTATCGCCAATGCTTGATTAAAATTTTTATTCCCTTTATTATACATATTTCTTTTTAAAAAACTAACTACAAAACATAACGATACCAAGTATAACAATTATTTTTAAAGATTCCGAAAGAGAAAGATAAAATATAGTAGATTTACAGTTAAACTATAATTTAGCTCATGTATCTGTTTAGCATCACCATAAATATTGAAGACAGTGTTCGGGACGAATGGATAATTTGGGTTAATAGAAAAGTAAAACCTCTTTTGAAAGATGGAAGCCTTGTTTATGATTTCAGAATCCTAAGGGTTATGTCTGAAGAGGAAAATACAGGTACTAGCTATTCCTTTCAATATCATATCCGTTCTTTAAAAGAGATTGAAGACTTTGAAGAACGATACGATCGTGAAGTAGCAGTGGATATGTATAGGTTTTATTCTGAAAAATTTGTAGAATTCAGAACCCGATTGGAAGTAGTAGATTGGGAAATATAATTATTTACCCTATTTTACACCTATAAATTCAATTATAAACAATAATTAGCATCCGATGTCGAAGGTAGTATTTTTAGTGGACAACCTAGGAGAAGTTGAAAGATCAGGAGCTATGCCATATATTCGTGCCCTTACAAATCTAAACATTGTAGAGATAAACGAACGAATAATGGACAAAAACCCATTGGCAGAATTTGTAATAGACGGTGAAAACCATGCTAATAAGGTAAAAGTAATTTTACAATGGCTTGGCTTAGCGGAACAAAAAAAAATAAAACTTCGAATTTATGAAGTGAACGACGAAGACGATTTTCTAACTATGGGAGATTACAGTTCTTATGAAATTGATAAGGCTACGTTGTTGAGTTTTATATAGCATGGATGATTTTGATACACTATTAACTATAAAGTCCCCTTCTAAATGACACTAATTTAGAAGGGGACTTGCAATAAAGAAGTGATGTGATAATTGTTTTATTTCACAATCTGAATCCAACCTTTATATAATTTTTTGGATTCCGTTTTATCTTCTAAAGAATAATAATAAACTCCGTCTCCCAGTCCTGTGCCGTCCCATTCATCTGAGTAATCAGATTTTGAATATACAAGATCTCCCCAACGGTTGTATATTTTTGCATCAAACTGACCAGGTCCATTGCCTACAACCCATCGATCGTTAAATTGATCTCCATTTGGAGTGATGACATTTGGAATAAAAAATACTTTAATTTTTACTGTTGTGGTATCTTTACAACCACTTTGCTGAGCAATCAAATAGATTTCATAGTTGCCTGGTCCAAAATTTCCTCCCAAAACAAAATCTAATGTAACTGAAGGTGCCTTTGAAAATAAGTAAGGCGCAGTAGTATCAGCTGTACCTATTGACCAAAAAAGCTTTCCTGGCTCAGTAGTAAGTGTACTGAAAATACTAGACGAAACTAGTGTAACTGGAATTGTTTTATTCATTTCTAATTGCACTGAAACTTCTGTAGGATCTACTTTTGCTATTGCTTTACATGGCGTAAAACATAATGAAAATTGTGAGGTATTTCTCAGCACATCAGTAGCTGTTGCGATAAGCGTTCCCGTGATAGGGCTACCTTGATCGTAACTCCAGTTCCCTGCAGCATCTGGGAAGACAGTGGTAATGTATCTTTTTCCTTGAGGATTTAGATCGCAGTTAATACAATCTGTCATTTCATAAATATCCACAGCATCCGTAGGCAATAAACCATTGGCTAAGCCCACTACTTTGTTGGAAGTAGATAACGCATTATTAATAATAGGAGCAACTTTTCCATTATTTCCTTGATCTGCGGGGTTAGTTAGGTTTAATGAAATTCCTAGTTTTATATTACAGTAGATAGAATTAAAACGAAGGTCGTTGTTGCGTTCATTGTTGTTTATATTGTTGTTTAATGCTTTGCCAACATTTATTCCATGATCATTATTGAAAGCAATGGTATTAAATTGTACAATGTTATTACTACAAAACTTTCCATTAGTCTCGACAGAAATATTTATACCATCTGTTTTATTTGGGATTGCTGTGCTACCATCTGCACCTATGCCAATGCTATTGCCTATGACAGTATTGGCACTAGCATCAGCAATTAATAATCCACAAAATATTTTCGAATCTACAATAACATTGCCTTCCCCCAAAATCGGGCCACCGATGGTACAACTGTCTGACTTTAGGATTACCCCTATTACATTATTTCCTAAAGCTAAAGTGCCAGTATTATCAGTGCCAATATAATTACCTTTTACAATAGTTTTATTGGAACCCCCACCTTCAAAGTTGATACCAGCACCACTGGAGCAGGAGATTATATTTCCTTCTGTAAGATGGTCTCCACCAATAATAGTTTGTCTACTATTTGTAAGCTGTATACCGTTAGCCATATTCCCCCGTGCAAGTTGTGTATTTTGAGAAGTGCCAATAATATTACTTTTTATAGAAGTTGATCTTGAATTTTCAATGTTAATGCCAATACTATTATTTGAAGAAATAATATTTCCTGACAAGGCTCCTATTCCTCCTATTTGAGTAAAATTAGTATTGTTGAGATATATCCCACTTCCTGAGTTTCCTAAAGCAGAAGATTTGTCTGCTTGAAGCCCGATAGTATTTCCTAAAATTCTATTGAAGTTACCGCCAATAATTTGTATTGCGGTTTGACCATTTCCTGAAATAAGGTTAGAAGAGTCTAAAGAGGCGCCTCCTATAGTATTATTAGAAGAGTTATCCATTTGAACTCCCATAAAACTATTAGCGACTGCTGCTGAACCCGCAGCATTTGTTCCTAAATAATTTCCAATAATATAATTTCCTGAACTTGCCGTTACAATAATAGCATGTCCGTTGTTATTACCTGAAATGATATTACGTTCAGCAAGAGTAGTTCCTCCAATAATATTTCCTGTCGAGGTAGGGTTAATTATTATTCCATGCCCATTATTTCCACTATCTGTTACGCCATCTAGTCCAAGTCCGATGTAGCAGCCTTTTAGTTTATTGTTTGGTGTGTTATAAACGATTCCAAGTGCACAATTATTAATTCCGAGTGCTCTTATTTCACTTGCTCCTCCATTAACAATAAAAGCCATTGCAGGTGAATTTCTTAATTGTATAACTGGTACTGGAATCAAAGGGTTATAACCTGTTTGAGTAGTGCCATCAATTAAGATATCACCATTCAGAACAAGTTCAGGATTCATAATAATTGTGAAGGGAGCCGCTCCAGCGATTGAAAAATAAATACTATCTTTTCCAGGATTTCCATTCGCATTTGTAACTGCCTGACTTATTGAGCCAGGACCAGTAAATGCAGTAGTCGTAACTTGATAAATAGCTCCTTTTGAGTTGATTAATGGCAAAAGAAGTAGCATTACTACGAACGAATACGTTGCTGTTTTCAGCGATGTCTTTTTCATGTGAAATTATTAATATTTTTTTGTATACTAATAATATCAATAACTAATTTGTGGTAACTTACTTAATGACAAATTCTAGAGATTTATGATCTAAAGTATACAGTTAAATAAGCTCGTTTTTACGTTTAAGAAACACCCCAATAAAATTAATCCTTCTTTAAACTGCTTGATTGATAAGTATAATTAGGTAGTAAAAAATAGAATCTAACTTTTTTAAATAACAAAAAAATCTAGTAAGGTAATTTTAATAGCCTTACTAGATTTTTATTCTTTATAGATAACTTAATTTATGAGATCGAAACCAGTGTATGTAGCCAATGCTTTTGGCAATTTTATACCTTCCGCGGTTTGATTATTTTCCAATAAAGCAGCCACAATTCTTGGCAATGCCATGGCACTTCCATTTAAGGTATGAAGTAATTGGGTTTTACCTTCCACTTTATAACGTAACTTCAAACGATTTGATTGAAAAGTTTCAAAGTTGCTTACTGAACTTACCTCTAACCATCTTTTTTGAGCTGTAGAATAGACTTCAAAGTCAAAAGTTAAAGAAGAAGTAAAACTCATATCTCCCCCACAAAGACGAAGTATGCGGTAAGGAAGTTCAAGTTTTTCTAAAAGTCCTTGAACATGTTTTTTCATGTCTTCTAAAATAGAGTACGAGTCTTCGGGTTTTGCAATTTGTACAATCTCAACTTTATCAAACTGATGAAGTCTGTTAAGTCCCCGTACATCTGCTCCCCATGAGCCCGCTTCTCTTCGGAAGCAAGGCGTATAGCCTGTATTTTTTATAGGCAAGTCTTCTACTTTAAGTATCACATCTCGATAAAGATTAGTAATGGGCACTTCAGCAGTTGGAATTAGGTACAGATCATCTTCATTCATATAGTACATCTGACCATCTTTATCTGGCAATTGTCCTGTACCGTACCCTGACTCTTTATTAATCAAGATTGGAGGTTGTATTTCTTGATAACCCGCATTGGTCGCTTCATCCAAAAAGAAATTAATAAGGGCGCGCTGAAGTCTCGCCCCTTTTCCTTTGTATACGGGGAAACCCGCACCCGTTATTTTATTGCCTAATTCAAAATCTATAATGTCGTACTTTTTTATTAAGTCCCAATGAGGTACTGCACCTGCATATAATACTGGTATCTTACCCCATTCATAGATATTTTCATTGTCTTCTGCCAGTTTACCATTGGGTACAGAGGCATGCGGAAGATTAGGTAATTTTACTAATACAGCATTTTGTTCTTCTTCTAACGGACCAAGCTTATCAGAAAGATTTTTTGCCTTTTCTTTTAATATGGCATTAGTAAGTTTCAGTTTTTCAGCTTCTTCTTTCTGCCCTGCTTTCATTAGGTTGCCGATCTCTTTTGCCATGTTATTGGTTTCTGAAAGTACAGCATCCATCTCTTTCTGAGTATCCCTTCTTTGTTGGTCTAACAACAATATTTGGTCTACATGCTCCTCGGCTTGTTTAAAATTCTTTTTCTTCAAACCAGCAAGAACCAACTCCTTATTTTCTCTTAGTAAAGAAATCTGCAACATATATGTATTTATTACACTTGAAATTATAGTGCAAAATTATACTATTTTGGCAGATTACAGCCTTTTAAAAAAAATCATAATAAATTTGCTTGTTTTCTTGACAAAGAAGAAGCTATACGTTAATATTGTACTACCAAAACAACAATTTGAGCTTTTTTTAACGATCAAAGTTCATCTCTTTTAGATTAAGTTCTGTCTTAACTAAATAATCAAAAATTTCTAAAATCAAACTATTGATTATCATTCATCGTATTATCATTATTACTCTACTATTTTAATTCAACATGTATACCATTGAAGAACTGGAGGACAAATTAGTGTCCGAGCTGAGAGAAATTGCGGAGTCCCTGGAAGTTCCCAACAACAAAAAATTAGCAAAACAAGATTTAGTTTATAAGATTCTTGACGTGCAGTCAAAAAATCCTGAACCTGCAGTTGAAGTTTTAAAATCCAAAACAACTACAATTAGTAACGAAGACATGAGCGAAATACCTAAGAAGCGACCACGTGTAAAAAGAGAAAACGTAAAAGAAATTGAAAACTCTGTGGAAACAAAGAGAGAAACTTCTTTTGAAACAAAAAGAGAAAGTAAATACGTAGACGATGAGCCTATAGAAAAAAGTTTCTCTTCTTTTAAAACCGATCCGGTAGCTGATTTCAAAGTTGACTTTGGTGAAGAAAAAGAAGTAGAACGTGAGCCTGTTATTCGTACTAAGCCTGTTCCTACTGGTCCTGTAGGCGTTGCGCTTAAAGAATTTGACGGTATCATCGTAAACTCTGGTGTATTAGAAATGATGCAAGACGGTTACGGATTCCTTCGTTCTTCTGACTATAATTATTTATCAAGTCCTGACGATATATATGTATCACCTTCTCAAGTTAAACTTTTTGGTTTGAAAACAGGGGATACTGTAAAAGGACAAATTAGACCTCCAAAAGAAGGAGAAAAATATTTTGCCTTACTTCGTGTTGAAACGGTGAATGGTAAAACAAGTGAAGAAATTCGTGATAGAATTCCTTTCGAATACCTTACTCCACTTTTCCCAAATGAAAAATTAAACTTAAGTACTACACACGATCAACTTTCTACGCGTATACTTGATTTGTTCGCTCCTATCGGTAAAGGACAAAGAGGTATGATTGTAGCTCAACCCAAAACTGGTAAAACGGTATTGCTTAAACAAATTGCTAACGCAATCGCTGCTAATCACCCTGAAGTATACTTGATCGTACTTCTTATAGACGAACGTCCAGAGGAGGTTACAGACATGGCACGTAACGTGAAAGCAGAAGTAATATCTTCTACTTTTGACGAACAAGCTGAACGTCACGTTAAAGTAGCTTCTATGGTACTAGAGAAAGCCAAAAGAATGGTAGAGTGTGGTCACGATGTAGTAATTCTTTTAGATTCTATTACTCGTCTCGCTCGTGCTTATAATACAGTAGTGCCTTCTTCTGGTAAAATCCTTTCTGGTGGTGTAGATGCAAATGCACTTCACAAACCAAAACGTTTCTTCGGTGCTGCTCGTAACGTAGAAAATGGTGGATCACTTACCATCATTGCTACTGCATTGATAGATACAGGTTCTAAAATGGACGAAGTTATCTTTGAAGAATTTAAAGGTACTGGTAATATGGAGCTTCAATTGGATAGAAAACTTGCCAATAAACGTATGTATCCTGCTATTGATGTTCCTGCATCAGGTACACGTCGTGAAGATTTATTGATGGATAAAGATGAGTTACAGCGTGTATGGATCTTACGTAAACACATGTCAGATATGAATTCTGTAGAATCTATGGACTTCCTTATCTCACAAATGAGTAAAACGAAAAATAACGATGAATTCTTAATTTCTATGAACAAATAGTTTTTAAGACTAAATCATATACTATAAATAAAATAGCCTGGAGTTGATCTGGGCTTTTTTATTTACCTGACACTATTCTAAATAATATGATCATAAAAAAGGCAATAGCAAAATATAGTAAACGTATAGCAGTAAGTATAGCATTAGGACTTTTAACAGTTTTCTTGACGCTTTGGTATGCTAATAAATTAATAACTACTAACGCTTATGGTAAAACATATTCTGAGATAAAAGATATACCTATTGTTAAGGCAGGTCTTCTTCTAGGGACTATCAAGTTTGTAAAAAACGGAAATCCTAATCAATACTTTTTTTATAGAATAGATGCTGCTACAGAATTATTTCAGCAAGGGAAAATACAGTACTTAATTATAAGTGGTGATAACAGTCGTGCTGGTTATGACGAACCAACTGATATGAAAAATGAATTGATTAAACGAGGTATCGATTCTACAAAAATTTATCTTGACTACGCAGGCTTCCGCACCTTTGATAGTATGGTTAGAGTAAAAGAAGTATTTGGGCAAGATTCCATACTCGTTATTTCTCAAAAATTTCATAATGAGAGAGCTATTTATATAGCAGAAAAATTAAACATGTATGCTATCGGATATAACGCTAAGGATGTTTCGACAACTAGTGGAATGAAAACAGCAATACGTGAAAAGTTTGCTCGTGTTAAAGTAATAGTAGATTTTATGGTTGGCGTCGAGCCGAAATTTCTAGGTGAAAAAATTGAGGTAAAATAAATGCTTTACAATTAACTAACATCAGGTAACACCTTTTTTAGATTTTCAGCCGTAATGGGCTTTATAAGATATTGCTTTATTTCATTGTATTCCTGCGACCTTATTACATCTTCTAGATTGCTGGAAGATGTAAGTAAAACTATATCGATTTTCAGATTGATTTTTTTAAACTCTTCTATAAACTCCCAACCATTCATAACAGGCATATTCAGATCCAAAAAAATCAGCATAGGCTTTTCATTATTTTCATCCTTCAAATACTTAATAGCCTCAATAGCACTATGCAGTATTAAAATTTCCAACTGTGGGCATTTTTTTTTGATTAATATTGAACTAAAAACGTTTGAAATATTGTCGTCGTCAATCAACAAAACAAGAGATGTTGTCATAGTCGTTTAGTGAAGTTATACATTATGTTTCATTATGAAAATCCACCACTCGTCTCCCCCTTTAGGATACTACGGTAAATTTATAAAATAAGTTAGAAGCAACAACCCTTCAATTATAAGTTGTAATAAAGCAGTCGCAAGGTATTACCGCCAAAAATGCTTATATTTACAGTGTGTTAGCTTTTAAAACACTCTGTTTATGGGATATGGCTTAAAAACCAACTCCTAGCAATTATAAAATATCATGACATTTCAGGAATTAAATCTAATTGAACCTATCTTAAAAGCCCTAAAAGCTGAAGGATATGAAAAACCAACTCCAATTCAACAACAAGCTATCCCTATTGTATTAAAAAGAAGGGATCTTCTTGGCTGTGCTCAAACGGGTACAGGTAAAACAGCCGCGTTTGCAATTCCTATTTTACAAATATTAGAATCTGATGCAACTTCAGAAAAAGGTAAGATTTCTATCAAAACACTTATCTTAACTCCTACAAGGGAACTAGCTATCCAAATAGGTGATAGTTTTCGTTCTTATGGTAAATACACGTCTCAAAAATCTGCCGTAATCTTTGGTGGTGTTTCCCAAAAATCACAAACCGATACGTTACGTGCAGGAGTGGATATACTTATTGCTACTCCCGGAAGATTACTTGATCTTATGGATCAGGGATTCGTTGACTTAAGGTACCTAAAAATATTTGTACTCGATGAGGCAGACCGCATGCTTGATATGGGATTTGTGCATGATGTAAAAAAAGTAATTACAAAATTGCCTGCAAAAAGACAATCCTTGTTTTTCTCTGCTACTATGCCTCCGACAATCGTAAAATTGGCAGATACAATTTTAGTAAATCCTGAAAAAGTAGAGGTAACGCCTGTGTCTTCTACGGCAGAGACTATCAAGCAAGCTGTTTATTTTATTGATAAAGACAAAAAGAAATCGTTGCTGATCCATTTACTAAAAGACGAAGCAATTAAAAGTGTTTTGGTTTTTACCAGAACAAAACATGGTGCCGATAGAGTAGTAAAAGATCTTGCAAGGACAGATATAAAAGCCGAAGCTATTCACGGAAACAAATCTCAAAATGCACGCCAGAACGCATTGAATAATTTCAAAACAGGACGTACGCGTGTGCTTATTGCTACAGACATTGCCGCTAGAGGAATTGATGTCGATGAGCTTTCACATGTTATAAATTTTGAACTACCAAATGTTCCTGAAACCTATGTACACCGTATAGGTCGTACTGGACGGGCTGGCGCAAATGGAATTGCCTTTTCTTTTTGCGATGCAGAAGAAAAAGCCTATCTCGCAGATATTCAAAAATTAATTGGAATAAAAATTCCTGTTATAGACAACCACCCTTTCCCTTTTACAGGCGTTATACCACCGCCATCGGCAGCGCCGGACAGAAGAAACAATAGGCATAATAGTAATGAGAAAAAACAAGGATCTCCAGTACCCTCGAAAGACGCAGGACAAAAAAGATGGTTTGATAAAAATAAGAAAAAGTAAATTTTTCTAAGGTTAAAATTGTCATTGGACACCTATACAGTTTTTAAAAACTATATAGGTGTTTTGCTTTAAAGGACTTAAATATTCTGTAAAAATATTTTTGCAAATTACATTATAGTATTAAATAGTTTAGCTATTTTAGATTGTAACAATTCTAATCAGGTTACTTATGGATATTGAACAAGAGTATGATTATGACGAAGAACTACTAAATGGAAATGGCCTTCGTGAAGGAGAACATGTTTATTCTGAAGACGAAGAATTGTGCTATCGTCATAGTTATAGCAATGGCGTATTAATTAAGTCTGCTGATTATCGCGTTTCTATCGATGGCATTAAACCGTTAGAAGGGAGTTATAAAGACGGGTTACCTTATGAAGGATATTTTGTGTCTTTTATAGATCAAGAAATTCCATTGGTAGATTTTTTAAAAAATGGAGAGATTTATTTTCAATACGGCGTTGCTTCCATATTTGATTTGGATAGCGAGGAATATACCGATGGTAATTACAATTTTATAAAAACAAGCTATAAAAATGGAAAACCATGGAACGGCATTAAACAAGAAATGGTAGACTTAGAAAGTGGTGCACATCTATTTTATACCGAACATTTTAAAGATGGATTAGTGTCTCATGTTGAGTTATTGTTGTTGGCCGTTCATTATGGAGAAATGATTTTATTGGAGTTTTTGCCAGACGGTTATAAATTATTTAAAGAAGGAGAATCTAACAACGAAGAAATTGAGATAGACGAAAATGGAGATTTTGACAACGGAAGTATTGAAGTAAAATTTTTTGATGCAGAAAAAAATAGTGGTTCAATTAGTTTCTTTTTAGGCGAAACGATAACTGATTTTTACAAATTCTTCGTTCAAGATATTTCTGTCGAGCCAATTTCCTCCTTAGGTCAAATTTTATATTTCCCGAAAGAAAATGGCTATCAATATAAACAGCGCTATGAACGAACCGATAAGACTGATATGGATTATTATAATACCGGTCTTATGATGAATATTTTTAGGTCACTTGAACAACAATTAATCCCAGTTTTGTCAAGGGAAGGAAGAAATGATTATAGTGTATTTTTTGATCTAAATAATCCTCAGAAATTTATTAGTGTGCTTTTTCTAAATGAAAAAGGAGCTCCTCGATTAGGGTTTAAAATTGAAAATGATACGCTGCCTACCACCTATAAATATTGTTATTATCAAGATTTTAAAGCGTTAGCAAGCGGTGTAGGATTAGGTTCAGAAGCGTTAGAGCCATTAGTGATCTTTAAAAACAACAATTGAGTTAAAGGTATTTATATTGAATAAAAATCAGTATACTGTAATTGTTATTTATTACTAAAATTATCAAGATGAAAAAAATAGTTAACATTGTTTCAGTTTCTTTATTCGCGTTAATTGTACTTCTGTCAAGTTGTAAAAAAGATAAAGAAACCGTTTCCACGCCAATAGTTCCGGTCGATACATTAAATTATGATTTAGATGAGTCAACGTTAATTGCCGCTGGCTGGAACGTTGAATTTAGAGAAGAGTTTGATGGTAATTTTAATAAATGGGATATTTGGCAAGGAGGTGCATACAATAATGAATACCAATATTATTCAAATGCAAGTAAGAATTTAACTATATCGAATGGTATTTTAATCTTATCGGCAAAAAAGGAAACAGTAAGTGGTGTTACTAATCCATATGATGCAACAATAAAAAGTTTTGATTTCACATCAGCTCGAATAGAAACAAAAAATTTCTATAGCGCAAATAGTACTACAAAAAAAATGCGTTTTTCTGCTCGAATCAAATTGCCTTCTGGGTATGGTATGTGGCCAGCATTTTGGTCCTACGGAAATAATTGGCCTACGAATGGTGAAATTGATGTGTTAGAAGCAAAAGGAAATTTGCCTTTCAATTATGCTACGAATTACTTTTATGGTTCTACCCAAGGCGTAAATTTAGTTTCTGGAGAAGACAAAACAATCACAGCATCAAGAAGTTTGGTAGCGTATTGGCATGTCTACGAAGTGATTTGGGAAGAAACAAAACTTACCTATTTGTTGGACGGAAAAGTAATCGATACAAAAACGGGAAGTTATATTGCCTCCATGTTTGGTAAATCGCAAAGAATTACATTGAACCTAGCGGTTGGAGGGGATTATTTTGGGAATCCTCCTGTGGCCGATATAGAGACAGGCACCATGTATGTGGATTGGGTGAAGGCGTTTAGTAGGAATTGAAAAACACACTTCATAAGCTTTTAGTAAACTTTATGAAGTGTGAGATAAGATTAATACTGCTCCATTCTAGAAAAGAAAAAATTCCCTTCTATTGCAGCATTCTCATCAGAGTCTGAGCCATGCACCGCATTAGACTCTAAAGACCTAGCAAATAATTTACGAATTGTTCCTGCATCAGCATTCTCAGGGTTTGTTGCTCCAATTAATTTTCTAAAGTCCGCCACCGCATTTTCTTTTTCAAGAATCATTGCCACGATATGGCTAGAAGACATTATTCTTTTTAGGTCTCCGTAAAAAGGTCTTTCTTTGTGTACCTCGTAAAACTGTCCCGCTCTCTCAGGAGTTAGATTTGTCATTTTCATTGCTACGATTCTGAAACCAGCTTCTTCAATCATTTTAGTAATTGCACCGGTGTGTCCATCTGTCACAGCATCGGGTTTTATCATAGTAAACGTTCTATTGGTCGCCATTGCGGTATTATATTAATGTTAAATTATAGGGCAAAAATACGAGGATTATTCAAAAAACGCCCATTTTTTTGAATAATCCTCGTATTTTTGGTTTTCAGTCAATAATTATACAATTTTACGCTTTGATTAGCTTATTTTAAGTAGATGCAAAGTATTGATGGGTTGAAAGAACTCTTGAGTTCCCCTAAAAAAATTCTTATAACAACTCACCACAAACCCGATGCAGATGCACTTGGCTCATCATTGGCTTTGCAGGGATACCTTCTTAAAAAAGGTCATGATGTTTCTGTAGTGACTCCTTCCGATTATCCTGATTTTCTTAATTGGATGAACGGAAACGATGGGGTGATTATATACGAAGGAAATGAAGCCAAAGGAAATAGATTGGCAGAAGAAGCCGAAGTTATCTTTTGCCTGGATTTTAATTCGCTGTCAAGAATAAATAAATTTAGCGAATCAATAAAAAAAGCAACCGCTAAAAAAGTATTAATCGATCATCATCTTGAACCAGAAGATTTTGCCGATTATGTTTTTTCTGACATTTCGGCTGCCGCAACCGCACAGCTTATTTACGATATTATAATCGCGTTTGAAGATGATAGTTTGATAGACGTTTCTATTGGAGAATGCATTTACGCAGGAATTATGACCGATACAGGTTCTTTCCGTCATTCTAGTACCAACAAACAAGTGCACCTTATTACTGCCGCACTTATGGAAAAAGGAGTTGACACTTCAAAAGTCCATCAACTCATTTACGATACCAATACAGAAGCACGTCTTCGTTTCCTTGGCTATTGCTTGTCAGAAAAGCTTGTAGTACTTAAAGAATTTCATACAGCCTATATGACCATCAACGGCAATGAACTTTCTCGATTTAATTCCAAAACGGGAGATACTGAAGGGCTAGTCAATTATGCACTTTCCCTAAATGGGATTAATATGGCAGCTGTCATTATAGAAAGACCTGATGGTATAAAAATGTCTTTTCGATCGAAAGGCGACTTTTCTGTAAATGAGTTTGCAAGAAAAAATTTTGAAGGCGGAGGACATAGAAATGCTGCAGGCGGTAGATCTTCTCAATCGTTGAGAGAAACAGAAAAAAGATTCTTGTCCATTTTGCCAGCCTACAAAGAAAAATTATCTAATTTTTAAATCAATAAATTTTAAACAAACTAAATAATGAATATTAACAAATCTATACTTTATGTGGCAGTTGCAATTGTATTTGCGCTGCAATCTTGTGGTCCCAAAACAACTGATGGTGGTATTACATATAAAATTTTAAACGACTCGGCTGGTACTAACCTAGAGTTGGGAGGGCTTGCTTATGTGCATTTAACTTACTCAAATGAAAAAGACACTTTTAATTCTAAAAAAGAAAACGGTGGATTTCCAATAGCAATCCGTCTTCAAGATTCTTTAAAGGTAAAAGGTGGTTTAGAAGAAATCCTTTTATTACTTTCTAAAGGTGATAGCGCTTCTTTTACAGTAAGAAATGATTCTCTGTACAAAAATATTTTTCAAATTAAAATGCCAACAGAAGTTAAACCAGAAAATTTAACCTCATTTAATCTTAAAGTAGTTAAAATTTTGACAAAAGATTCAGTAGCTATTTTAGAAAAGAAAATGAAAGAAGAGCAGTTGGCAGCTGAAATGCAAAGACAAGCGCAATCTCAAATGCAAATTCAAATGGATACTCTTGCTATTCAAAAATATTGTAAAGAAAATCGTATAAAAGCAAAACGTACTAGAGACGGTGTTTACTATACAGTAAAAAAATCTGCAGAAGGCATAACGCTTCAACCAGGTGATACTGCAATGACATTTTATACAGGTAAATTACTTGACGGAACAGTATTTGATTCTAACGTAGGCAAACAACCTTTTCCTGTTGTAGTAGCAGTTACTCAAGTAATTCGCGGATGGCATTCAGGTCTTATGGCTTTGAAAAAAGGCGAAAAAGGAACCTTAATTATTCCATCTTCTCTTGCTTACGGAGAGCGTGGACAAGGACCAATTCCTCCAAATTCAATTTTGGTATTTGATATTGAAGTAGTAAAATAATTTGAATTTATTTATGGATAGCTTTTTGCTTTTCATAAAAAACAAGTATCTAAACAATAAACAATATGAACATATCTAAAAAATTAGCCTTTTTGGTGTTTCTCTTAGTTGTAGGGCTTACATCTCTTGCGCAAGCACAGACAAAAAAAGCGAAAGTAGTTCCTGTAACTCCATTTGTAAAGTCTCCAACAGGATTACTTTATAAATTTCACACTAATAAAGAGGGTGTAAATGCTAAAAGTGGCGATGTTATAAAAATGCATTTTGCACTTAGCACTGAAAAAGATTCTTTATTAAGGAGTACCTTTAAAGAAGGTAACCCAACAGAGATGCCTTTGAAAGCAGGTAGTTTTAAAGGATCTCTTGAAGAAGGTCTTATGATGATGTCTCCAGGTGACAGTGCTAGTTTTCAAGTTAGCGCAGATTCTCTTTTTACTAAAATGTTCAATTCTCCACTTCCTCCTTTTCTAAGAAAAGGAAGTAATGTAACGTTCATTATTAAATTGATAAGTGCTGTTAACGAAGAAGAATTTAAAAAGGAACAACTTAAAATTGCTGCAGAAATGGTAGGTAAAGAAGATAAAACGATTCAGGATTTCATGCTTAAGAATAATCTTAAAGGAACAAAAACTGCTTCTGGTCTTTACTATGTGCAAACACAAGTGGGCACAGGTGCAAAAGCAGAATCTGGCAAAACTGTTTCTGTTCATTACACGGGCAAATTGTTGGATGGAACTAAATTTGACAGTTCTGTTGACCGCGGTCAACCTTTCGAATTTGGACTTGGACAAGGACAAGTAATAAGAGGCTGGGACGAAGGCATCGCTCTTATGAGTATTGGTGAAAAAGGAACGCTTTTGATTCCTTCTGGATTAGGATATGGCGCTAGAGGTGCTGGTGGTTCTATCCCTCCAAATGCTATTCTTTTATTTGAAGTAGAATTGTTGGGTATAAAATAATTCTTAAAACTTTAATAACCCTATAAGCGTTTGAAACACTTATAGGGTTATTTATTTTAAAACGTATGAAAAGTATCTTTCTATTCTTATTAACCTTTGTTGCACTAAACGTTTCTGCACAACAGGATACCATTTTCTGTGAAAGTGGGTTAAGATATATTCGTTTGAAAGCTGGTGACGGTAGTAAAAAACCATTGGAAGGACAAATGGTAAAAGTGAGCTATAAAGGAATATTGGAAAATGGTGAGGTATTTGAAGAACTGGAGAAAGGGGATGTATTCTTATTTAAAATAGGCGACCCTACCATAATCAAAGGTTGGAGCGAAGGATTTAAACTTATGAGTAAAGGCGAAAAAGGCATTTTTATTATACCTCCGTTTCTAGCTTATGGTACAAAAGGAGTGAAAGACCCTTACGGTGAAAAAGAATATATGGTCCCTCCCAATTCTACCCTTACTTTTATAGTTGAACTTATTTCTATAAAGTAATGCTCGTAAACTCCTCAGAGCTGTTTAAAAATACTACCCAACGACTTGAGAAGGCATACGATAAACAAGAAGCTCAGTCGTTATCTTTTTTACTTTTCGAAAATTTATTTTCATTGTCGCGTACCCAATTACTTAGCGGAAAAGAAATAAAAAATCCGGAGCAAATCCCTACTCTTGAAAACTATCTTGAAAGACTTTTGAAATTTGAACCTTTGCAATATATACTTGGCAGTACAGAATTTTATGGCAATCTATTTGAAGTAAATTCTTCGGTATTAATTCCACGACCAGAAACAGAAGAGTTAGTACGCTTAATTATTTTAGAAAATAAAAATACTTCGCCCCTTTCAATTCTTGACATAGGCACTGGAAGTGGGTGTATTGCTATATCGTTAAAAAAAGAACTTCCCCATGCTCAAGTATATGCTGCTGACATAAGCAAGGAGGCATTAATTACGGCAAAGAAAAACGCTTTGTTAAATAAGGTAACTATTGAGTTTATTGAGTTAGACATTCTTTCTGAAAGTACAATTCTTCCAGAAGTGACAGTTATTGTCAGTAATCCTCCTTATGTCACTCATGCCGAAAAAATACAAATGCACGAAAATGTGCTAGCACATGAGCCCCATCTCGCCTTATTTGCAGACGATCATAATCCACTTATTTTTTATAAAGCTATTGTTAAAAAAGCTACTAACTACTTACAAACAAAAGGGAAACTATACTTTGAGATCAACGAACAATTTGGAAAAGAAACAGCTGATCTTTTACTACAGGCAAGCTTTACCGAAGTGATTATCCTCAAAGATCTTAATGAAAAAAATCGAATGGTTAGGGGAGAGAAATCAGGTAGAAATAATAACTAAGCACCTGAAATTTATACAACTTCAGATACTTAGCCTAAGAATTATTTTTATATTTCTAAAATTCCAGGAATAGAAATTCTATTTATTGTGTAATAATAGTAATCCGAAGTAAACTCTAATACAACGATTACTTTCTTTATCTCTGATCCATCATGATGGCTATAAGAAATATTACTTATAGATTTTCCACCGCTATTATCAAAAATAATTTCACTGATTTCTATATCATATAATATTCGATCTTTATATACTTCCTGAACATCACGCATTATTAAAAGACATTCTCCAGTAGAAATAACTGATCCCATTTTAGTATGAATTTTATCGTTCAAGAAAACTAAATTGAATTCATTAAATTCTCTTTTGTCAAAAAAGCTCCATAGAAATTCATCTGTAGATCGACGAATGTCATAGTCGATATTTGGATGAAACTCTTCGTAAGTAAAGACCGTCATTCCTCCTGATTCATTTACATGTAGAATTTCGTAGGGAAATAATTCAGTTACAATAAAATTGTAAATAATGGCTGGTTCATAACTGCAAATTACATTAAGCTCCATGCCATGCTCTTTCAATAGGGTTAAAAAATGTTCGAGCTCCTTTTTAACATTTTCAGGAGTTAGCTCTTCCACTTTTTTGAATGTAGGTTTTCCAAGATGTTCAAAAACAGTCTTTTTGTTTTCGGAATTTTGGTGATTTTTTTCAAAATTGTAAATGCTGTTTAGCCAAGCATTGGCTAGTGCAGGGGGCATATTGTCGGGCACGTTTATAGCAAGTGCGCCCATTTCTGTTTCCAGTTTAAGTTTTAGAATCTCATTCTCAAATCTTAACTGTTCTTCGGGATTTGTAAAACCATATTGAGTTTTCATAAAAAAATATTTAAAAAAGTGAATAATAGTAAAACTAGAAAAAAAAACTGTAATCTAAAAAATAGTAGGTAAGAAAAATTTTTAGATTAATAAATAGTAGAAAATAAGGTAAAAAAGTTAGCTAACAATTACGATGAATATGACGACACTAAATTTGTGTTGCATTCGTCACTTAATAAAAAACATCAGAATTTATATCAGAATGGATATTTTAGAGGCAAAAACAATTGCTTATTCCTATAGATGTCTCTATTTCTAATATAGCAGATGAATTGGTTACAATAATTACTCTTCTTAGACAAGATTTTTTAGAAAAAACTGGCTTGCCGTGTAAAGAATTTCATACTAAAATACTATCTACATATATTGAAAATTAGTAAATAAGGTTAGAATACATTAAAAATCAAGCTGATTTACTCTTTTTAGTAGTGAGCCTGTATATTTACTCTAATTATTCTAATATAAAGAAAATCAATGTATATTTGTATATGCGAATAAGAGGTTATATACATATAGCCTATAGTGTAACTTTGTAAAATAGAACAGTATATAAAAATAGTTAAAAATGGATAAATACTCTTATGTAGCAAATGCAGACGTCTCTACCATGGACAATCTGTATAATAGTTATAAAGAAAACCCTGAGTCGGTAGACTATAGTTGGCAAAAATTCTTTGAAGGGTTTGACTTCTCTCAAGGTACAGCTACAAAAGTAGGAACTGTAACAAAAACGGAAGCAACTAGTACAACTTCTTCAACTCCTGTAAATGAAAAAGAAATGCAAGTGCGTTTTCTTATTCATGCTTATCGCAGCCGCGCTCACTTACGCTCTAATACTAATCCAGTTCGAAAAAGAAAAGACCGTAGACCTATTCTAGATCTTCAAGATTTTGGTCTTGCAGAATCAGATATGGATACTGTTTTTGAAGCAGGAAAAGAATTGGGAATTGGAGCTTCTTCGCTAAGAAAAATTATTGAATCGCTTCGGTATATATATGAAGGTACTGTTGGTTTTGAATATATGTACATCCGCGATCCGGAACGTTTGGCTTGGTTCAGAGATAAAATTGAAAGAGAATCTCTGGCGTTCAATCCTTCTACTGCAGAGAAAACAAGAATTCTTTCTAAGCTTAACGAAGCAGTAGTTTTTGAAAATTTCCTACATACAAAATACATTGGCCAAAAACGTTTCTCACTAGAAGGTGGTGAAACTACTATTCCAGCACTTGATGCCATTGTAAATAACGCAGCAGCATTAGGTGTAGAAGAAGTAATGATTGGTATGGCACACCGAGGCAGGTTGAATGTGTTGGCCAATATCATGGGCAAAACCTATGAGCAAATCTTCAATGAATTTGAAGGAAATGCTATTCCCGATTTAACAATGGGTGATGGCGATGTAAAATACCACATGGGTTATACAAGTGAACTTACTACACCTGAGAATAATAAAATAAATCTTAAACTTGCTCCTAATCCATCACACCTTGAAGCAGTAGATCCTGTAGTACAAGGATTCCTTAGAGCACAAATAGATCGCGAATTTAGAGATGTAAGAAAAGTATTGCCAATATTGATTCATGGTGATGCAGCGGTGGCAGGACAAGGAATTGTTTACGAAATAGCACAAATGTCTAAGCTCGCTGGTTATACTACAGGAGGTACAATCCATTTTGTAATTAACAATCAAGTAGGTTTTACTACAGATTATGAGGATGCTCGTTCTAGTATATATTGTACAGACGTAGCCAAAACAGTCGATGCTCCTGTGCTTCACGTAAACGGAGACGATCCAGAGGCAGTAGTTTTTTGTGCTCGTTTAGCTGTAGAATTTCGTCAAAAATTTGGAAGAGATATCTACATAGATATGGTTTGTTATAGAAGACATGGACATAACGAAAGTGATGAACCTAAGTTTACACAACCAGCTTTGTACAACATCATCGCACGTCATGCTAACCCTCGTGAAATTTATCTTAAAAAATTAATTGAAAAAGGTGCTGTTGATGCAGAGCTTGCTAAAAAAATGGATAAAGATTTCCGTGATTTATTGCAAGATAGACTTAATTCGGTAAAAGAAAAACCACTTCCTTACACGTTCCAGAAAATGGAAAAAGAATGGTTAGAATTAAGAAGATCTAATCCTTCAGATTTTGAGAAATCTCCTGAAACTGGAATTACACAAGATACCATTGATAAAGTTGCTAACGCACTTATCAAAATTCCTGAAGGTTTTAAACCGATCAAGCAAATTGAAAACTTATTAAAAGATAGACAAAAACAATTCTTTGAAAGTAAAATGCTCAATTGGGCAAACGCTGAATTGCTTGCTTACGGATCATTGCTTCAAGATAGAAAAATTGTACGTCTTTCTGGACAGGACGTTCAGCGTGGTACATTCTCTCATCGTCATGCTGTAATTAAAGACGCTGAAACCAATGAAGCTTATAACAGTCTTAATTTCATTAGCGAGAATCAAAAAAGTTTCCGTGTTTTCAACTCCTTACTTTCAGAATACGGCGTGCTTGGCTTTGAATTTGGTTATGCTATGGCAAATCCTCATGCACTTGTCGTTTGGGAAGCACAGTTCGGTGACTTCGCAAACGGAGCTCAAGTAATGATTGATCAGTTTATAGTAAGTACTGAAACAAAATGGCGTAAACAAAATGGTCTTGTTATGTTGCTTCCTCATGGATACGAAGGGCAAGGTCCAGAGCACTCTTCAGCGAGATTAGAACGTTTTCTTGAATTAAGTGCCGATTTTAACATTGTAGTTTCTAACATTACCACCCCGTCAAATTTCTTCCATGCTTTGAGAAGACAACTTACTTGGGATTTTAGAAAACCATTAATTGTAATGTCACCTAAATCTTTGCTTCGTCATCCGCTTGTACAATCTCCAATATCTGAATTTACAAAAGGAAATTTCCAAGAAATAATTGATGATACGTATGTGAATCCAAAAGACGTAAAATTCCTTTTGTTGTGCACAGGAAAAGTTTATTACGACCTGTTAGACGAACAACAAAAATCATTGCGTAAAGATGTAGCGATCGTAAGAATGGAACAATTATATCCGTTCCCAGAGAAACAACTAAACGATATATTTAAAAAATATAAAGGAGCAACTATTCGTTGGGTACAAGAAGAGCCTGTAAATATGGGCGCTTGGGGCTTTATATTAAAACGTCTGTATTATACAGGTGTACAAATGCAAGTAATCGCTCGTGATGAAGCAGCTTCTCCTGCAGTAGGTTATTTAAAAGCACACAACGAATCTCAGAAAGAATTAGTCAAACATGCCTTTAAAGAAAAATACGATATAGTACTTTGGTAAAAAATCAAGTCAAAGGTTTAAAGTGAAAAGTGAAATTTCGTTCATTTGTTACTTTAAACCTTAAACTTTTCACCTTTAACTTTTAATAAAAAAATGAGTATTAAACAAATGAAAGTACCAACGGTAGGTGAATCTATCAGCGAAGTAACGGTTGGGAAATGGTCTAAAAATAACGGCGATTATGTAAACGCAGAAGAAGTAATCTGCGAACTAGAATCTGATAAAGCAACCTTTGAAGTAACTGCTGAATCATCTGGTATACTTACTATCAAAGCAAAAGAAGGAGATGTACTTCCTATTGGCGGATTGATCTGCGAAGTGGAATCTAAAAGCGGAAACAACGAAACTAAAAAAGAAACTCCTGTGGTAAGCAAAGAAACTCCTGCTCCAAGCAAGTCAACTGAAGTAATCGAAATGAAAGTGCCTACCGTTGGCGAGTCGATTAGCGAAGTAACTATTGGTAAATGGAATAAAAAAGATGGCGATGTTGTACAAGCAGAAGAAGTAATTTGTGAACTTGAATCTGACAAAGCTACTTTTGAACTTAACGCAGCAACTACTGGTGTATTAAAAATTGTAGCTCAAACGGGTCAAGTTATTCCTATCGGTGGATTGATTTGTAAAATCGCTGCCTCAGGAGATACTCCTGTTAACTCTACTGTTGTAAAAGATGCTCCAGTTAGCACTTCTTCTTCTAATTCAAATTATGCAGAGAATACTCCATCTCCAGCAGCACAGAAAATTCTTGCTGAAAAGGGTATAAAAACAGAAGAAGTAAAAGGCTCTGGAAAGGATGGTCGAATCACTAAAGAGGATGCCTTGAATGCACAATTGACAACAAAAAAATCAGAACCAATAACGAATAACCCACAACCAACTTCTATGTCAGGCAGCAGAGGTCAGAAAAGAGAAAAAATGACTAGTCTTAGAAAGACGGTAGCCCGTAGACTGGTAGCGGTAAAAAATGAAACAGCAATGCTCACTACTTTCAACGAAGTAGACATGAAACCAATCATGGAGCTTAGAGCGAAATACAAAGATTCGTTTAAAGAAAAACATCAAGTGGGTCTTGGCTTTATGTCCTTCTTTACGAGAGCTTGTTGTATTGCGCTTCAGGAATTCCCTTCTGTAAATGCCTATATTGACGGCGAAGAAATTGTATTCAATAGTTTCTGTGATGTTTCGATTGCAGTGTCTGCGCCCAAAGGACTTGTAGTACCTGTGATTAGAAATGCTGAAACACTAAGTTTTGATGGAATAGAAAAAGAAGTAGTAAGACTTGCTACTAGAGCAAAAGAAAATAAATTAACCATCGACGAAATGACTGGTGGTACATTCACTATAACCAACGGTGGTATTTTTGGGTCAATGCTTTCTACTCCTATTATAAACGCTCCACAATCTGCTATATTGGGAATGCATAATATAGTAGAAAGAGCAGTGGTGCAAAATGGACAAGTAGTTGTTCGTCCAATTATGTACGTCGCCCTTTCTTATGATCATAGAATTATAGACGGACGTGAATCTGTTGGGTTCTTAGTAAGAGTAAAACAATTGTTGGAAGATCCACAAAGGATTCTTCTAGGTGTATAAAGAATTGATGAGTTAACATACTTCTTGGTCTGTGGCACATAGGCCAAGAAGTTCATTTAATTAACTTCTGATTTGTGTGCTAACAAATCAGATTAGAAAATTAAAAAATGAAATACATCAGGTTTTATAGTATTATAATTTTTTTAGGACTCTGTAATTATTGTTCCGCCCAGATGTTTGAATTTACATCTCGAGATGCGGCAAAACTTCCCAACAGGAAACTAATTGTTGTGCTGCAAGACGAAAGTCCTGAAATGTTAAAACGTATAAAAAAAGATCCCGCAAAAACAGCCCGATACAAAGCTCTTATAGCCTATACAAATAATATATTAAAGAAAACAGTCACAGAATTTTGGAAAGCAGGTCAGGAAATTCAGTTTCGTACAGCTACCGAATGCATTGCCCTCTCAGACTCTTCTAGTTCTTATTTTACATTGGATTTTACCTCCTTACATGTGAATGAAAACATTCAACTTTATTTGTTAAAACCTGATACAGCAAATCCATACAATACACGAAGTGAATTAATGCGAAGAAAAGAAGTGGGCTATTTCGAATTAAAATTTATAGAAAAATTTAGGGGTACCGCTTTTTATACATTTTATATTCCAGCATCTATACCAAACGAATACGACTTTATAGCTGCTATTCAGTTTATGTCAGCATTGGTGAAAGAAAAGATTAAAGATGTTAAATTTTCAACTCGCGATTACGAAAATAAAATTCAACAAAATAATGAGTTGTTATTTAACAGAACATTATTAGCGGATTCGAATGTTGTAAACAAACAATCGAGGTCTTACACTTATATCCGCGAAGAGTACGATTCATTGAGCCTTTATGAATTAAGCGATCCAAAAGGAATTGTAGAAAAAGCATACAAAAAAGATTCTACGTATGCCTATTTAAGCATTGTTCCCTATATTGATCCTATAGCAAGAGGGCAATCGTATTTAGGAACTTCTGGTGGTAATATTAACGACTATGAAAAAACAATATATTATATGCAATTGATTTTCGATTTAAAAACAGGAGAATTAATTTATTATGATAAATCAGAAGACAGTGTAGTATTAGTAAAAGACTGGAAAAGATTTTTGCGTTACTCAAGAGATAATCCATTTTCGTTTCCTGTATTTCCAAAAAATACTACTGATCCAGTACAGAATCCAAATCAACAAAAACATTATCAAAATCAATATTAATATGCAATACGATGTAACCATTATAGGGTCTGGCCCTGGAGGATATGTAGCAGCAATACGTTGCGCACAGTTGGGTATGAAAACTGCTCTAATAGAAAAATACCCAACATTGGGCGGAACTTGTTTGAACGTAGGTTGTATCCCTTCAAAAGCGTTGCTGGATTCTTCAGAACATTACCACAATGCTGCGCATACATTCAAAACACACGGTATCGAACTGAAAGATTTAAAAGTAAATCTTGAGCAGATGATTGCCCGTAAACGTGAAGTGGTTAAACAAACTTGTGATGGGATCAATTTTCTGATGAAGAAAAATAAAATTGATGTACTTCAAGGAGTAGGTTCTTTTGTAGATAAAAATACTATTAAAATTACAGCAGCCGATGGCTCCGCGAAAGAAATAAAAACAAATAAAGTAATTATTGCTACAGGTTCTAAGCCTGTCTCATTGCCAAGTGTTCCAATTGATAAAAAAAGAATCATTACTTCTACAGAAGCGTTAGAACTCACAGAGGTGCCTAAGCACATGATTATTATTGGCGGTGGTGTGATTGGACTAGAGTTAGGTTCTGTCTACGCTCGTTTAGGTGCTAAAGTAACGGTACTTGAATTTATGGACGGCCTTATCGCTTCAATGGATAAGTCTTTAGGAAAGGAGTTACAAAAATCGTTGTCCAAAATTGGTTTTGAATTTTTCTTTAATCACAAAGTAACAGGTGCTGTTGTAAAAGGAAAAGAGGTAATAATTTCTGCCGAAGACAAAGCTGGAAAGGTGATCGAAGTTAAAGGCGATTATTGTCTTGTTGCTACAGGAAGGAAGCCCTACACAGAAGGGCTAGACCTTGATAAAGTCGGCGTAAAATTAGACGAAAGAGGAAAGGTTGCGGTAAACGATCATTTGGAAACTTCTGTTCCTGGTATTTACGCTATTGGTGATGTGATCAAAGGTGCAATGTTGGCGCATAAAGCAGAGGAAGAAGGTGTATTGGTAGCAGAAC
Organism: Cytophagales bacterium; assembly: GCA_031416415.1. GTDB lineage: Bacteria > Bacteroidota > Bacteroidia > Cytophagales > Cytophagaceae > JANYCO01. Next base: position 47,275 of record JANOTP010000051.1, read on the forward strand.
AATTAGCAGGACAAAAACCACATATAAATTATTTGTTGATACCAGGCGTAGTGTATACTTGGCCTGAAGTAGCAGCGGTTGGTTATACAGAAGAGCAGTTGAAAGAACAAGGGCGTGCCTATAAAGTAGGAAATTTCCCATTCAAAGCCTCTGGTCGCGCTCGAGCGAGTATGGATACAGATGGTTTTGTAAAAGTATTAGCAGACAAAACTACCGATGAAATTCTAGGAGTACACATGATAGGCCCACGCGCTGCAGATATGATTGCGGAAGCCGTGGTGGCAATGGAATACAGAGCTTCTGCTGAGGATATAGCGCGTATGAGTCATGCACACCCAACGTATACGGAGTCTATGAAAGAAGCATGTTTAGCAGCTACTGAGAATAGAGCGTTGCATATTTAGTAGTAAGTAGTTAGATATTAGTATTGAGTGGAGCCATCTTTCGAAAAGAAGATGGCTTTATTGTTGAAGGTATTATAAAACAAATTTTTCAAGTTCTTCTATAATTAAATAAGTTGCAGGAGGAGATCCCCTTTCCACATTACAATCAATCCATTCAATAATACTCGGATTCTTTAATAATTTTTTAAACTC
>JANOTP010000052.1:0-15053 GCA_031416415.1 Cytophagales bacterium
CTGCACTACAAAAAGCATCCACATTGCCCGATTTGAGAAGACCAAAACCTACAACGATACTAGAGTTTGGTTTTTGAGAAATAGCTTTAGTGGGATGTTCTCCCATGTCAATTATTTCCTCACAATGAATTATAGTAAACAGGTCATGGCTTGCGCCAGCGTCTGTTAAATGCGATTTAATGACGTCTTCTTTACCCAACAATACAATTTGAATGTCTTTTGGGAAAGACTTAACGGCAAGTAATGCACCATCTATGATGGCTTTGGGGGCGAAATCGCCCCCCATTGCATCCAATGCAATTTTCATATGATTATTCCGCTATTGCTTTTTCAAGAAGTACTTTGCCGTTGAAGTACAATTTTCCTTCAAACCAGTATGCACGGTGAGGTAAATGTGCTTCACCAGTTGTAGGGCAAATAGAAACATTAGAAGCTGTAGCTTTGTAATGTGTTCTTCTTTTATTTCTCCTTTGTTTGGAAATTCTACTCTTAGGATGTGCCATTATTTAATTTATTTTAATTTGTTTTTTAAATCTTTTAAAGCATTCCAACGAGGGTCAATAGGCTCATTGTTATCTTCATTTTTTTCTTTATCTTTTTTACCGTCTTCTGAACGATAAACTAATTTTGTTTCGTTTTTATCTTCGTCCTCTTCTTTGTATTTAGGATGAAGTTTTTTCATAGGTATTGATAAACCTATGAATTCGTAGATGTATTGTGAAAGATTTAGTTTTTGAATATCTCTCGGTATTAAAACTACGTCTTCTGAAAGTTCTTTAAATTCTTCTCCAAATTTAAAAACTAACTTCCAGTGATGGTCCAATGTATAATCATATGCTTCTAGACTTCTGTCGCAGAGGAGTTCTACCGTACCTTTAATCGTAAATTCTGATAAGATCAATCGTTCTGATTTATCCAATAATACTTTTATCGTCAGATTACCTTTTTCAAGGAAACTATCTTCCATCAATGCAAAGAACGTGTCGTTCAATTCAAAATTGAATAACTGTTTGCCTTCAGCTAACCTGAAAACCTCAATGTCTAATTCTTTCAAATTTTTCATTTCAATTTTTCTTCTGTCAAATTTGTAGTTTCCAACAAAAGAACCGCAAAATTAGTGATTTTTTAGCTTTTAATAAAATTATTAGTGAAATAAAACTAGTTATTTATTCAACATTGGGAATGTTGCTGCCTTTAATAGGTATTAATTTACTGAATAATAGGTTTTTATTTAAATATTAAAAACTTCCATGATCTTGTCCTCACTAATAGGTTTTATAAGATATTCTTTCACTTCAGGACGATTATTTGCCTTTTCCATATCTCTTTCATCTATTGATGAAGTAACTAGGTAGATCGTAATGTCTTTTGTAAGTTGATTGTCTATGGTTGAGAACTCATCCAAAAACTGCCAACCATCCATTATGGGCATATTTATATCCAAAAATATATACTTAGGTAGTGCATCAGGTGTTTTCAACAAACCCTTCAAATAATCAAAACCTCTTTGTCCATTTGAAAAAACTTGTATATTGCTTGCAAGATCGCTCATTTCCATTTGACGTCGAAATATAAACTGATATACTTCATCGTCGTCAATTAAACATACACTTGATTTGTCTATTTTCATTAGGATAATTTCAGTAACATTCTACTAGTGAATATAACAGATTTAAATTAACATCTCTGGAATTTCGCCTTCAATAATCAATTTCCCTTCAGTTGAAGCGATTATATCTTCTACTGAAACCCCTGGAGCTCTTTCCAATAGCTTAAAACCTCCCTCCGCCAATACCTCCAGCACAGCCATGTCTGTGACGATTTTTTTAATACAGTTTACTCCTGTCAATGGTAATGTACAGTTTTTTAAAAGTTTAGATTGTCCGTCTTTACTTTTGTGTTGCATCGCTACAATTATATTTTTGGCTGAGGCTACAAGGTCCATTGCTCCACCCATTCCTTTTACCATTTTACCAGGTATTTTCCAGTTGGCGATGTCTCCATTTTCAGATACTTCCATTGCGCCAAGGATTGTTAAATCAATTTTGCCACACCGTATCATTGCAAAACTATCGGAAGAACTAAATAGTGAAGCTCCTTTTATCATAGTAACAGTTTGTTTGCCTGCATTAATAAGATCGGGATCTACCTCTTGAGTTGTAGGAAATGGACCCATTCCCAATAATCCGTTTTCAGATTGTAGCATGACGTTAAACTCTTCTGGTATATAATTAGCGACCAAAGTAGGAATGCCTATTCCTAGATTGACATAATAGCCATCTTTTACTTCTTGGGCTATTCGTTTAGCAATACCAAATTTATCCAGCATTTTTTGTCAAACACTATTATTTTAAGACTTCGATTTCTGTTCTTCTATTCAGTGCCTTATTTTCTGAATTATTATTTTCTACAATTGGTTTTGTTTCACCAAAACCTTTATAAAAAAGTCTTTTACTATCTATTCCTTTCGATACAATATAATCTCTAACAGACTTTGCTCTTTCTTCCGATAATTTTAAATTATCATTGTTGTCGCCATCAGAGTCCGTGTAAACGTTAATCGAAATTTTAAGAGAAGAATTAGTGAAAAGCATTTGCACTATTCGATCGAGCTCTAAAAAAGAAGATTCCACCAGCTTAGGCCCTTCATAAGCTATTGAACGTGGAGTAAGCATTGTACCTGGTGTAATACTTTGAAGGCAAATAGTATCGTTTAGCTCCGTAAATTTAGCTCCAGCGGGTAAGTTAATATCTTTAATATAGTAACCATAACCAGGAGCCTCTACAGTTACATTATAACTTACGCCACCAGGAAGTACCACAACATATTTTCCTGTAAAACTGTTGGTATAATAAGTACCTAAAATTTCATGTGTTTCATTGTCCGTCAACGAAATTGTAGCACGTATAGGTTGGTTGGTAAGACAATCGAAAATTCTACCCTTAAGAATAGATAAATAAGTATCAGTAGTACTTTCTCTTTCAAGCATATAAATATCTTCTTCTCCAAATCCTTCTTCTCGTACGGAAGAAAAATAAGCTCTTTTATTGTCGGCAGACCACACAAAATTAATTTCATCTCCGGTAGTGTTTATTGGATAACCAACGTTCACTGGAGTAGAAAGAATTTCACCCGTTTCGATATTAATTGTACACGAAAAAATATCGTAACCTCCCATAGAGTTATATCCCATACTACTGAAATATAATGTTTTTCCATCAGGATGAATAAAAGGTGAAAATTCGTTTTCTTTTGTATTTATTTTATCACTCAAAATAAACGCAGGTCCAAACTCTCCATTACTTTGTTTTCTTGACATATAAATATCGTTGCCTCCGGTACCACCTTTGCGACTGCTAACAAAGAAAATAGTTTTCCCATCTGCCGAAATACTCATACAAGGTTCCCATGCATCAGAATTGATGGAGGGACCAAGACTTTTTGGTTCACCCCAAATCTTTCCTATTAAATTACTTACAAAAATATCTCCACCGTTGTCAGGCATATAAACAAAAAGTTGATTTCCATCTGCCGATAATCCGACACATGCATCGTGAGAAGGTGTATTAATAATATTACTAATAGCGGTAGCAGTTGTCCATTCGTTTACCGATTTGACATTTATAAAAATATTTTCATAAAATTTATTGTCTCTAGGATCTTTGCCTTTATGTATCTCATGCTCTCTTCTAGAAGTGAAAATCATGATAGATTCATCTACAGGAAGTACAGGATTGTAATCGGGGTGTTCGGAGTTGATTTTGTCACCCATATTAGTAATTTTTACGTTTACGGGATTTCTAGTAAGTTCAATAGCATTTTTGCAATACCTAATTCCGAGATCTGCTTTTTGAATTTCTTCAGGATTATTTATTGAAAGAGTTTTATACGATTCAAAATACTGAATAGCTTTGTCAAATTTTAAGGTAGCGTGGTAACATTGGCCCAAATGATAATCAAGAGTTGCCGTTTTTATTTTAGAGGAATTTTTAGCTATCTCCAAGTGAGGAAGGGCTTCTTCAAAATACCCAAGTTTGCTATAACATAATCCCGCCGAATAAGCGAAATGAGGATCTCCAGGATGAAGTTTTTCTGCTTTTAAATAATAATTTAAAGCAGTTCTGTAGTCGCCATTGTCAAAATAATGTTGCGCTTGTACAGCATGAATTTTAGATTCTTTGCTATGTTTTTGTGCAATGGTTGAAACTGATAAAACAATAAAAAGAAAAAGGGGGAATAATATTTTCATTATTACTATATGTTAAATATAAGATTCTGTTTTGAATCTCAATTTAACATATTAAACAATTCTAAACAAAATTACTTAATTAATGTATTTCAGAAATTCATTTTTAACTTGTTCTTCTAAGAATTTGCCTGAGTAATGAGAGGTAATGGTAGAGCTGTTGATGTCTTTTACGCCTCTTGAAGAAACACAAAGATGGCTCGCATCCATCATTATAGCGATATCTTCCGTTTGGAGTATTTCTTTCATTTCATTAGCAATTTGTACTGTCATTCTTTCTTGAACTTGTGGCCTTTTGGCAAAATATTGAACTATTCTATTAAGTTTAGATAAGCCAATTACTTTACCTGAGGAGATGTAGGCTACATGTGCTTTTCCTATAATGGGTACAAAGTGATGTTCGCAATACGAATAAAAAGTGATATTTTTTTCGACCAACATTTGATCGTACTTATATTTATTTTCGAAGAGGCGTATTTTAGGTTTATTATGTGGATTTAAACCACTAAAAACTTCTTGAACATACATTTTTGCCACACGCTCTGGTGTTCCTTTCAAACTATCGTCGTTTAGGTCTAATCCTAAAATAAGCATAATTTCACGGAAATGTTTTTTGATCAAATCAATTTTTGTAGGATCGTCTAAATTAAAAGCGTCTTCACGTAAAGGTGTTTCGAAAGAAGTACCCACATGCTCTTCGCCTATCTCATCTATTGAATTTTTATGCTGGGTACTCAACGAAGTTTCTTTCTGTTTCATATAAGGTGATTTTTAAATCGTATTTTTGGTCAAGGTTAGCTCTTAAAATATTCCAAATGACATAGGCAATATTTTCAGCAGTAGGGTTGAGTTCTTTGAATTCTTTTGTGTCTAGGTTAAGATTTTTATGATCAAATTTATTGAGCACATTTTCTTTTATTATTCCACTCAATACTTTCATGTCAATTACATAACCTGTATCAGGATTTATTTCTCCTGTTACTTTTACGACTAGTTCGTAATTATGTCCATGAAAATTTGGATTATTACATTTCCCAAATACACTATTATTTGTTTCCTCAGTCCAATTTGGATTGGAAAGTCTATGGGCCGCATTAAAATGTTCTTTTCGGTAAACCGCTACTTTCATGCAAGTTTGTAATAAATGACTTCAAAATTAATCAATTAAACGTTAAAACTCCTGAATAATGCTAAAAGTTCACCAATTAAGAAAAGAAATTAATTTAATTCACTTTTTTTAAAGAGTTTTAATACTCCTAAAAAACCACTATTTTGCGTTTTATTATGAAGATGCTGAACTAAAATGGCCGTTTTAGGTTTATAAAATAAGTCCAAATCAAGTAATTATGAATATTGACGATATAAAAAAACAGATAGAAAAGTATAAAGCAGAAGGAAAGAAAATGTTTACAACTTCTTCTTTTCAATCGCATAGTATAGTATTGCTTCATATTCTTAGTAAAATTGACAATACAATTCCAGTATATTTTATTAACACAGGTTATCACTTTCCTGAAACAGTAGCTTTTAAAGATCAACTTGCAAAAGAGTTAAATCTAAATATAAAAGAAGCTAAGCCTTTTGTACCAAAGACTATGCAACTAGATTCTCAACGAAGATTATTATTTACTTCTGATCCTGACTACTGTTGTTTTTTAAACAAAGTACAACCCTTAGAACCTATTCTTGCGGAAAATGATATATGGATAAACGGAGTGCGTGCCGATCAGAGTGCAGTGCGTAAAACTTTTGCAATAGAAGAAAAAGCACCTCATGGCGTAGTTCGTTTTCATCCTATGCTTGATTGGACTAATAAAATGATTCATCTTTATTCTAAAGAGCATCAATTGCCAAAACATCCATTAGAAGAAAAAGGATATTTAAGTATAGGATGTGAACCTTGTACACGTAAATTTGATCTCGAATGGAACGAACGTGAAGGAAGATGGTTTGGATTGAAAAAAACTGAATGTGGATTGAATACGGACTTATTGCAAAAATAAGATACTAGATTTCGGATATTAGATTTCAGATAATACTATCTTGTATCCGAAATAGACTAGCTAAGATACATACAATAAATTTTATAAAAAATTTAAAAAATGAATATACTAATCACTGGAGGAGCTGGGTACATAGGCGCAGAGCTGGTTTACGAACTGTCAAAGAAAAATGACGTTACCTCTATTGTAGTTTATGATAATTTGAGTAGAGATAATTATAATTTCTTTACTAGTATTAGCAATAAAATTACAAATGGAAAAGTAAAATTTGAATTTGGTGAGTTGCTCGATTCAAGAAAGATTAGAAAAGTATTGCATGGAATTGATGTTGTATACCATTTGGCCGCCAAAGTTTCAAAGCCATTTTCTACTATAGATAGTCATATTTATGAGCAAGTAAATCACTGGGGAACTGCTGAATTAGTGTATGCTGTAGAAGAGACTAAATCGGTATCTAGATTCATATATATGAGTTGTGCAACTGTATATGGAAAGTCTAAAAAAGAAGTAGACGAAACAGCTGCTACTGCACCTACTAATCATTATAGTATTTCTAAGCTAAGAGCTGAAGGTCATGTAGCTAGACTTATGGATAAAATGACTACTTACATAGTAAGATGTGCCAAAGTATATGGCCCTAGTGCTACAATTCGTTTTGACAGTGTGATTAATCGTTTTATGTTTGATGCACATTTTAATGGTAGAATTCAAATTCAAGGTTCAGGAAAACAGGTTCGCCCTTTTATTCATATTGATAAAACAATCTCCACTCTTGCTGAGTTACGCATGTCTAAAGCACCATCGGATATTTATAATCTATCGGATAAAAATATAGAAGTATTGGATATGATCGATGTACTTAAAGAATTATATCCAGATATGGAATATATTTTCATTAATCAACACTTAGAAATGAACGATCTTAAAATCGAACCTTTGTTGAAACTATCTAAATATATACCTCTACCCGAAACAGATTTAAAACAGGAATTGACAGCCTTTAAAAATAGATTTTCTTTTAGTGCTCAATCCGAAGTGCTAGTTAAATAGTTTTGATGGTTATATTTATTTTACAAATTGGGGTTCAGAAATATTTCTGAACCCCAATTTTGTTATATTGTAGTTGTAATTATAAATGATAGTGACTATAAAATCCATTTCTGATATAGATTTATCTAGAGCAAATTTTCCAGAAAGCTTTGGAAGCATAGACAGAAGCTGGAAAGAGGAAATTATTTATTTTTTATTAGTAGACCGTTTTCATGATGGTATTGAAAGACCAATAGATGCTTATTCTACAGATAATAATCCTGAGTCACCCTTGTTGAATACTAGATATGGTGGTACTTTTAAAGGAATTCGTTCACAACTCGACTATATAAAAAAACTTGGATGTACTTGTATTTGGTTAAGTCCTATTTTTGAAAATTACGAAGAGAGTTATCATGGATATGCAATACGTAATTTCCTTTCTACAGATCCCAGATTTGGTTCACTTGATGATTTAAAGGAGTTAGTTAATGAGGCACATCAATTAGGGCTGCGTGTAGTATTAGATGTAGTAATAAATCATACGGCAGATACTTGGAGCTATGCAGAAGATAGCCCTTCGTATACAGGTTCTGCTTTCAATTTTGGTAAATGGAAAGACGATGAATTCCCGCTCCCTAAAGAACTTCGTAGTACTTCTTACTATAAAAAATCTGGTGCAATAATAAATTGGGATTTATATCCAGAAACACAAGAAGGAGATATTTTTGAACTAAAAAAACTAATACTCGATAACTCAATTGTGGGTAAAGAGGTTATGCAAGTAGTTATTAAAATCTATTCTTATTGGATTAAAGAATTGGACCTAGATGGCATAAGGCTCGATACTGTTAAGCATTTATTACCTTCTAGTGTAGCAGTGTTTTGTGAAGGTATAAAAGAGTACGCTTCCTATTTAGGGAAAAAATCCTTTATGGTATTTGGAGAAGTAGTTGGTGACGATAAACTATTGAAGAAATATTTAAAACCTCAAAAAATAGAATCAACTTATAAAAAAGGATTAGATGCTGTGCTTGATTTTCCTTTGCATTTTATTTTAGAAGATGTAATAAAAGGTAAACGGGATGTAAGTAGTTTGTATAAGGTATACAGAAGCAAGCAGAAGATGTTGACCCAACTCAATAAAAATTGGTCGGATCTAATAGTATTTGCAGATAATCATGATCAAATTGGTCAAGAGCACAAGGCACGATTAGCATACGATTCCAATGAAAAAGAGGTTTTAGCTATTATTGGATTTTTATACTTTTTATATGGTATTCCATGTATTTATTATGGTACAGAACAACTGTTGAACGGAAATGGTCGTCATGATAGTTGGCTGAGAGAACCTTTATTTGATAAAAATAGAAATATAAATTTTCATAATAGGGAAATAAATTTATATCAAGAGATTTCGCGTTTAGCAAGCTTAAGAACGAATATGTCCGTATTTAAAGAGGCAGAAATGGAAATTGATGATATTTCATTTGATAATACTGAATTTTTAAGTAGTGAATACACAAATAAGGTTATTTATTGGTCAAAAAGGATTTATGAGGATAAATTAATAATGATATATAATCCTGATAAACGGGAAAAAGCTTCGATTTGTGCGAAACTATCCACAAATAGCCTTCGTATTAAAAGTAAATTTGAATATGTTTATGGTGGAATAGGGGAGTTGCCTGTACAAGAGATAAATGGATGTGGGTATTTAAATATTGACTTAAACCCCCAACAATTTGTAATATTAAAATAACCGACTTAAAATTACATCCAATTTCAAAGACTTTTATGATATAAATGAAGGATTTTCATATCAATATTGCGGAGAAGAATATTAGGAAAAAGATTTTCATTTTTGCTGTGCTTTTTTTTATGTGGGGTCTTTTGACTGTGCTTAACTTTGAGTTAATAGGAATGTTGAGAATAATTTTCAAGTTATCCTATGCTCCTGCAACATTGATTAACATTACTTTTTTTGCAGCTTACTTAATTATTTCATTAAGAGCTGGAAGTCTAATTAAATGGGTGGGTTATAAAAAGGCCATTATTACAGGATGGCTGCTTGCCTGTTTAGGTTGTTTTATATTTTCGTTTGCTGTTTATGTGCAGAATTACAAATATTTTCTTGGTGCTTTATTCGTATTGGCTGCTGGTATTACAATTTTGCAAGTAGGTGCGAATCTTTATGTAGTGTTGCTAGGGGATAGTAAACGGGCTGCATCACGTCTTACATTGGTCCAAGCTTTTAATTCATTGGGAACGTTCTTTGCTCCCTTTTTTGCAGCTTCCGTTTTGGGTTATCATACACATTTGCCGAAAGCAATAAGAAATTCAATGAAAGTAGAAGAGCTAATGCAAACAGAAGCTCTTTATGTCCCTTACCCCTATTTATACTTAGGTATTCTGATGTTAATTTTTGCGGTCGTACTTATTTTTACCAATATTCCCAACATTGATACTAGTTCTATAGAACCGTTAAATAAAATTTCGTCCTTACGTAAAAGGCATGTGCTTCATTTTCCTCAACTTCGTTTAGGTGCGTTCGCTATTTTTGCTTATGTAGGAGCAGAGGTAGCACTGGCAAATTTTATTGAAGGTTCTGCTAAAGAAATTTCCCAGTATTATTGGGGATTAGCGATGGTAGGTCGTTTTATAGGCAGTATTATTTTGATGAATTTCAGTGTTAGAAAGTCAGTAATAGTGAGTGCTACAATGTCTATATTACTTATTCTACTTTCTATCGTTACTACTGGAAAGATTTCTGTTTGGTTTATAGTTTTTGTCGGATTGTTTAATTCTATTTTGTTTCCATCCTTATTTACATTAGGAGTAAATGGTCTTGGAAAATTTTCTATAGATGGGTCAGCTATTTTAATTATGTTTATAGTAGGAGGTGCTGTTATTCCATTTAATGTTATTAATTACTCCTACGTTAGCTACCAGATAGCATTTTTAATTCCAATACTATGTTATATCTATATTGGAATTTACGCCTATCGTCTTTCAAAATTTGAATTTAGAGACGATTTGAAAGATTTACATGATTAAACAATTAGGTTTCTTTTAAAGGCTCATATTTTACTTTTATTATCACTATTTAATTCCTAAAAGGGCTTTCACTCTACTTTATTGGAAATACTCATAATTTCCAGTGATCAAATTAAAAATTGCTCTGCTTTAATGAAGTACTTACAAACTTATTAAGACTCAAATGTTACTTTTATTATCCCTATTCCTCCTAAAAGGGCTTTCACTCTACTTTATTAGAAATAGCCATAATTTATAGTGATCAAATTAGAAAATTGCTCTGCTTTAATGAAGTGCTCTATACTTTAGAAATTACCATCTAATTTTACCAGATTTTTAATTAATGGTGGTAACAGTCTTTACATTTACGTTTTCTCTATATATTTTTATTTGTAAATAGAATATTGAATTATAGTTATTTATATTTTTTTTTGTACGGTTCAGTATCAATTTATGGTTGGTAAAGTATTGTTATCTGAATAAATAGTACCAGTTTATTTTGTATTTTAATTATAATAAATATAATTTTATAACAAATAAAACTGATTGATTATTTAAATAAATATATATTATATGATTAGTGTTAAAAAAATGCTGCCTATAAAATTATTGTTTCTACTGTTGTTTTTTGCAGGAATAGTAAACGGTCAAATCAATAGCCCTGCCGGAGCAATTATACCTTTCGGCTCCAATACTTCCTATCCTTTTGGTATGATGCCCACCAACTTACCTACAGGTGGAGCTTATAATAAATCTACTGATGCAGCCAATGCTTATAACACTTGGAAGAGTAATTATGTAGTAGCTTGTGGAGGACAATTTCGAGTTAAATTCGATGATCCATCACAAACTGTTTCTGAGGGAATAGCCTATGGAATGCTACTTTCTGCTTACGCAGCAGATAAAGCGTTATTTGATGGCCTTTGGGCATATTATAAAACGAATTCGAATGGTAATGGAGTTATGAACTGGAGAATTACAGGTTGTTCGTCTGTAAATGGTTCTAATGGTGCAACAGATGCTGAATTAGATGCTGCTATTGCACTTTTAGTAGCAGATGCACAATGGCCTTTAGCTACTACTCCTTATGATTATACAACGGAAGCTACTTCACTTATAAATAAAATCAAGAATCTTGAAATGGATGGTTCTAATTTCCAAGCTACCAATGGCGATGCTTGGGGAGTAGGCACTGATTGTAGAAATCCAGGCTATCAAGCTCCAGCTTACTACAGAGTATATGGCACAGCAATACCAGCAGACAATACTTATTGGGGAACAAATGCTGTGAATGGAGCTTATACACTTATTCAAGCTAATGCTCATGCAACTACAGGACTTATTAGTGACTGGTCGAACAAAGCAGGTGTTACAAATGCTTGCCAGTCGGGAAGTACCTCTGGTTTATATGGCTATGACGCCTGCCGTAATCCATGGAGAATGACTACGGATGTTATTTGGAATAATGAATCTAGAGCAAGAACGCTATGTGATAAAGTAGCAAATTATGTAAATACTCAAGGAGCTGCCAACTGCGGAGGGCCAAGACAACAAAATGGAGCTGGTTCGGGTGGTCACTTTGCTACTTTTGTTTCTATGTATGCTGCAGGAGTTATGGGCGGAACACCCGCTACGTATCAAAATCTTTTAAATTCAATGTATACACAAACGGTAGGGGTTTCTGATTTTTATCAAAACTCAAACCCTTCAGGTTATTTTGGAAATACGCTTAGATGTGTATCCTTATTTATGATGACTGGTAATTTTTGGAAACCTGGTACAAGTTTAGTGCAAGAAATTAATGTACAATTAGCAGGTGCAAACATAGCTTCTGCTAGTAATGTGGATTTAGGAAATGTTCAACAAGGTACTAATGGAGATTTTACATTTACCATTCAAAATTTAGGTGGTACTGCACTTTCTATTACAAACCCAATTGCAATAACGGGTACAGGTGCTGCGAAATTCAGCATTCTTACAGCTCCACCAGCTTCTGTTGCTGCAAATTCTTCCGCTACTTTTGTCCTAAGATTTACTCCTGGTGCTGCTGTAACAGGTCCATTTAATGCTACAATCAGTATTACTAATAACGATGGAACAGGAGGCGAAAATCCTTATGTGATAAATGTTTTGGCTACTGGAACTACAGGTGCTACAGCTCCTGAAATAGATGTGCAATATAATGGAACTTCTTATGCGGTATCTAGTAACTTTAATTTTGGTAACGTTACTGTAAACGCCATTACTTACAAAACGTTTACCATTAAAAATACGGGTTCTGCAAACCTTACAATAGGTTCAATTGGTGTAACTGGGGCAGGATATAGTTTATATGGTACAGCACCAACTACTGTTGCGTCAGGAGCATCTGCTAGCTTTACAATAGCACAGAGCGCAGGAGCAACTGTTACTTCAAAAGCCGGAACATTCACTATAAACAATAACGATGGTAACGAGGCTGTTTATACCGTTAATCTTACCACTCCAGTAGTTTCTTGTGCAACTTCACTTGCTGCTTCTCAGATATTGCAGGATTTTGAATCCAATAATAATATTACTCTTACCACTTCACCTCCTCCCGCTGCGGCCTATTCAGCTGTTGCTGTTAATCCTAGTATCGCAGGTCTAAATACAAGTCAAATCGTAGCCTCCATTACAAGAGATGTTGCTACGTATGTTCAAGTTAGATACCAACCAGGATGTGGCTCTGCGGGTACTTTTGATATGACCAATCCAGTAATTAGTATGTTGGTTTATTCTCCAGCTGCAGGTGTTCCAATATTTTTATCTCCTAAAACAGCAGCAGGCGCTCCTATCAATGCAGATTATTCTTCCGATGCTAAAACCGTAACTACAAAGGTTGGCCAATGGGAAAGAATATATTTCGATATGACTAAAATAATTAATAGTACTTCTGTACGATTCTTAGATTTAATGATCGATCCACTAGGCGTAAATGGAACTCCCGCAAAAACATATAGATTTGATGACATTAAATATGACGTAATTAATTGTATTACAAGTTTACCCTCTTCTCAGATTTTTATGGATTATGACAACGAGCGTAACTTGAGTTTTGTGTATTCAACAGGAACAAGTGTACTCAGTGAAGTGTTCCCTAATCCAAGTGCAACAGGTATTAATACAACTCCAAACGTTGCAAAATTTGTAAGACAAAGCACTACAAAATATCAAGGATGGAGATACTCAGGCTGTCAGAGTAAAATAGATTTATCAACAAATCCTATCATTAGTATGAAGGTATATTCAGGTGCTGCCAATATACCGATCAATATGAGTTTTACAACATCCGGTGGAGCATTAGTTCAAGGCGTTACAGTAAAGACTACCGTAGCCAATGCGTGGGAAAAATTGTATTTTGATTTTACTGCTAGCAAAGCAAGTGTTACCATTGCAAATATGGATATCTATCCCGATACGGGAATTGCTTTCCCTGGCTCTCTTACTTATTATATAGATGAAATTAGATACGATAACATTCCTTGTTTATCACCTGCTACAGCAAGTGCAGGGGTAGATGTTAGTATGTGTGCTGGTTCTAGTGCTGCATTAGTGGGAACCAAGACGAACGCTACTGGTAGTCTATGGACAGGAGGAGCGGGTACTTATACTCCAAATGCAACAACACTTTCTACATCTTATACTCCTACTGCTGCAGAAATAGCTGCTGGAGTAGCTACTCTTACCCTTACTACTACTGGTATGGGAGTGGGTTGCACTGCAGCCTCAGATCAAGTAGTTGTAACCATAACGCCACCCCTAACAACTTCAGACGCAGGTGTAGATCAATCTGTATGTGCCGCTACGGCTACTTTAGCAGGAAATACACCTAGCATAGGTACTGGAACATGGTCTTTAGTAACAGGAACTGCTACGATCACTACGCCTGCAAGTCCAACATCTGGAATTACAGGATTAGTAGCTGGAGCATCCGCTACATTACGTTGGAGCATTACAGGAAGTGGATGTACTTCTTCTATTGACGATGTTATCATTACTAGATTAAATTTACCTACAGTTTCAGCTGCTGGTACAGATCAATCACTATGTGCTGCCACTGCAACTCTTGCAGGAAATGTTGCAACCGTAGGAACTGGAGTTTGGTCTTTAGTTTCAGGCACAGCTGTTATTACTACACCCTCAAGCCCTACTTCAGGAGTTACCGGATTAGTCGTTGGTGGTGCAACATTACGTTGGACAATAAGCAATGCACCTTGTGTTGCTTCTACTGATGATGTAGTTATTACCAGAACTTCAGCACTTACTGTTTCAGATGCAGGCGTTGATCAAAACATTTGTGCTACTACTGCAACTCTTGCAGGAAATGTTGCAACAGTAGGAACTGGAGCATGGTCTTTAGTTTCAGGCACAGCTACGATCACTACACCTTCAAGTCCTACTTCAGGAATTACTGGCTTAGGAGCATCCGCTACATTACGTTGGAGTATCACAGGAAGTGGATGTACTCCTTCAACGGATGATGTTATCATCACTCAAGTTGCTTCACCAACAACCTCCAATGCAAGTACTGATCAAACGGTATGTGCTGCTACAGCAACGTTAGCAGGAAACACCGCTACAATAGGTACAGGCGCATGGTCATTAGTATCAGGTACAGCTACGATCACTACACCCTCAAGTCCTACTTCAGGAGTTACAGGATTAGTAGTTGGCTCCGCTACATTACGTTGGACGATAAGCAACGCACCTTGTGCTG
>JANOTP010000053.1:0-2646 GCA_031416415.1 Cytophagales bacterium
ACTAAAAAAGGCAACTTATATAAGTTGCCTTTTTTAGTTTTTTTATATGAATTCGGAAAGGAGTTGGCTAGAATAAATGATCTATGAACTTATTAATTAAAGTTTAAATTCTTTACTGGTTAATTTCTTTTTAATGTAATAATCAAATACAATCGATCTTCTATACACTTCTTTAAAGTCAAGATTTCGCAGTATATTATTTTTTCTTTTTTTATTTAAAGAAGAAATGCTTGCATAAAAGGAAAAATGTGCTTGAATAACAGCCCAAGTATGCTTACCAGATCCTTCAAATAGGAACTTAGTTCCAGCAACTCCATCGAGAATAAGTCGAGCTAAGATTGATAGGATTAAATTGCCAGTTTTTAGATTTTTGAATAACATAAAAAGACTGTTGCGAAAATTTAGATACGTCTTTCGAGGATTGATTTTATTAAGGGTTCCGCCTCCCACATGGTAAATTGTACTTTCTCCACAATAATAAATTTTGTGACCCGCACTTTTTAATCGCCAACAAAGATCTATTTCTTCCAAATGAGCAAAAAAATCATCGTCTAAGCCACCTATAGAATGAAAGTTTTTGGCCCTAACAAACATGCATGCTCCAGTTGCCCAGAATATTTCTCGAGTATCGTTATATTGACCAAGGTCTTTTTCTAGGGTATTAAACAATCTTCCTCTGCAAAATGGATATCCCAGATAATCTAAAAAGCCCCCTGCTGCACCCGCATATTCAAAATAGTCTCTCTTATTATAGTCGAGTATTTTTGGTTGACAAGCGGCAATAGAAGTGTCTCTATCCATAAGATCTATGATAGGTTCAATCCAGTTAGGAGTTACTTCAATATCTGAATTTAATAATATATAATATTCGGCTTCTACTTGCTTTAATGCAATGTTATACCCTTTACTATACCCTTCGTTTTTAGGAATTTCTATAATTCGTAAGTCCGGATAATTGTTTTTTAAGAATAAGATAGATTCGTCACTAGAGTTATTGTCCGCTACAATAATCTTAGCATTTTTGCTATACGTTACGACTGACGGAAGGAATTTTTCAAGAAAAGATTTGCCATTCCAGTTTAGGATTACTACTGCAACTTTATCCATTACTATAGCATATTACCAAGTCCGCTAAGGTCAAGACCTGGGATATTTGGTAGTAATCCTTCTGTATTTTTTTTAAGTTCTGCTTTTATAATAATTTCTATCTCTTGCATCGCTTTGTTAACAGCAGCTACCGTCAAGTCTTGTAGAATATCTTTATCGGTTGGCTTTAGTAGACTCTCTTCGATTTCTATTTTTATTACTTCTCTGTTGCCATTCACAACAGCTTTAACCATGCCGCCTCCAGACTCTCCTATAACTGTAATTGAGCCTAGATTTTCTTTCATTTGTTTTAAACGTGATTGGGCTTCTTTTATCTTACCCATCATATTCATCATATCAAACATATTTTTATTTTATTAAAAGGTTATATTTTTATCTTATTAATGAAACTACACCTTTTAGTGAAATTTCTTTTCCAGTGTTGTCGTATGCTATTACATGGTATCCATAAGAATCCACTGAAGCAGGGGCTCCTTTGTAATTGCCATCCCAGCCTAGTGCATGATCTTCAGAAACAAAAACAACTTCTCCCCATTTATTTAAGATCGTTATTTTAGCAGACTTGAAATATTTTCCTTTAATTTCTAATACATCATTATTTCCATCTCCATTAGGTGAAAATATAGTTGGTAGAAACACTTGTGGCGTAAGATCAATGGTTACGATATTAGAATAAGAAATAAGGTTTTCTGTGCCGTTTGGAATTACTTTAATTCTGTATATTAATTGTGCAAGTTCTGGGTCAGCAATTTCACTGTGAGAATTTGTGGACTGTGCATTTTTGCTAAGAACCACATTTCCGTTTTCGTCTAGATTTTCTACCAAATATTCTTTTATTCCGCTTTGATATCCTTCGTAAGATGTCCAAGTAAGATTATTGGTTTCATTTATTCTAGATATACTGAGATTTACAGTACAAGTATTGATGCTTATTGCTGATGTGTTGTTGCAGGCATCTTTATAGTTTATCTCATAGCAGTAGGGTTGATTAGCTACATTTACTACGTTGTCTATGTAGAAGTTTGAGTTAGAGCCTCCATAATTAAAGTAAGTGCCTCCATCTTTACGATAAATAGTATAAAAGTTTATCGGAGGTACAGCTGAGTTTACTACTGGCTTATCCCAAACTATCCTTACAGACTCCCCTTCTACAGTGGAGTTGATGGAGGATATCACTGGTGCTACACCTGTGTAGGTTGCTTTTATACAACTGCTAACAGAATATGATTTGTGGTTTGTACCAGCGGTACTGCTTATAGAAGGTAGCGTACCAACAATAGAGTAGCAGTAATCTGTTCCGCAAAATACCGAGTTATCGTTGAATGGGCTTGTAGGATTACTTTGTAGTAGTGTGGTATTTCTATTTAAATTTATAGTGTTGAAAATAAGTCCACCAGTGGAATTGAACGTTATCTGATTGGAGCCATTCAATGCTGTAGGATTTAAAATTATACTTGCTATCTCTGCCGAACTCGCTGAACTATTTCCACAAGGATCAATATTTTGAATTCGAAAGGTATATGTATTGGCTTGGGTGTT
>JANOTP010000054.1:0-1866 GCA_031416415.1 Cytophagales bacterium
ACTAAAAAAGGCAACTTATATAAGTTGCCTTTTTTAGTTCAAACCCTTTTATTATTTATTTCTTGTCAGCTACTGGTTTAGCTATTTTAGCTCTTTCAAGAAACTGATTGTAAGCAATTTTGTAATCTTCAACTTCTGGCTCTAATTTCAGAGCAGCTTCGTAAGTTTGCATTGCCTCAGGATATAATTTGTTGTCTTCGTAAAAAGATGCAAGAATAACTTTATTCAAAGCTGTTTCTTCTGGCATTTGAGCTTTCAACTCACTTAATTGTTTATTCAATTCAACAGCTTTATCATTTGAAGGATAACTAATTCTTAAATCATTTTTCGTACCTACATCTTCTTTAGAAGCAATAGTTGCAATGTACATCTTCTCATTTTTGCTATCTATATTCAATATAATTGAAGACTCTGTAGTTTCCTTTTTTGAAATCTCATCACCAAATAAATTGGTAAGTGTCACGATATAAGTTTTAGTATTTACTTCTGGCTCCCATTTAATCAACACTTCTTTTCCTAAAACATTAGCAGCTTTTGAAGAATCAATAAATACTGGAATCTCATGCTCTCCTCTAAGAACAGAACCCGTAACAGACATATATTTATAACGATTTCTCGCCATATCATCGTTACCCGTTTTATTCATTTCCCCAGCAAGGAAATCTGTATATTTTGTGTTTACAGAAGCATTTTGTTTAGAAACTTCACTAGACAATTTACTTACTTCATATTCGCCAGGCTTTTTAATCTCGATACTTTTACCATTTTTGTATACAAGACCTATGTAGCCTTTATCGCCAATTTTAATCTTATCACCCTTCATTAGCTTTTTGCCAAAATAAAGAGGTTTCCATTCAGCTGCACCTTGAGCTTGAACTTTATTGCTTCCTGAAGAAGCAAGGACTTTAAATAACTCATCCTGAGCATAAATAAAGTTTATTGACAAAACTGTCAATAGGGCGATTAAGAGTGATTTCTTTTTCATAATTTTCTATTCTTCGGGTTTGACGATTATCTTTCGTTTTGTATTTCTATGGTTAATTTTATCTACAAGTTTAGTTATGGAAGTTTTCACAATACCATAATACAACTCGATAATATTAGGCATCAAAAACAATGCCACCGTTGCTAACGTAAAATTCAATTTATAATCGAACTTTATAAATATGTATACGATAATGGATAGGAAAAGTAACGCCTGAATTACAGTTATTAACAAAGTAGCTCCATCCCAGAACTGCTCTAGTTTACTATATAAATAAAGAAAAAGCAGGATATTTAAACAAATAATGAAGATATTTAATATAATATTAAGATTATCAGGCATTTCATTAATATAATTTTCATTTAATATCATTGATATTATGTTCGCATGGACAATTACTCCATACATGTCGGGATCGGCCTTTCCAACATAATTAGCATTTAAAGGTGTAAAAAACCTGTCTTCCGTAGAATATGTTGCAAAATCAGGCCCCATATATCCCATTACAACTATTTTACCTTCAAGCATTTCTTTCAAAACTTCTGCAGGCATTAATGAATCTGGAAGAAATAGATCATTTACATCTAAGGCTCCAAATGTAATCTTCGAATTAGCCAACGTATCCTTTGTAGCACAATTAATATTACCTTTATAATTAATAATTTCAGTATCCCTATTTCTTCTTTCTATAGCTTTTATAGATTCAGGTTTATAGATCTGAGCAATTCTAGCTGCAAAGGACAACATTATTGAACTATCTGGTAGCTTTTGTCTCAAAAAGTGAGTTCTTGCTGTTTTAAATCGACCTACTCCTTCGGAAATCATATCTACATAAGCAGCGTGAGTAGTACTTTTAAATTGGGGTAAAGCATATTGAACAC
>JANOTP010000055.1:0-16481 GCA_031416415.1 Cytophagales bacterium
AAGTTTTACACCTCAACAAGCACTCTATATAAAAACGCAACCTCTACATCCCAGCCAAAAAATAATTTCAGAAAATGAAAAAGAATCTATAATCAATTACCATCTCTGCCCTAACTATGAATTAAGATCTTACTTATTAAGCTTAGGAAAAGGCTGTACCGTTCTTAAAC
The DNA here is from genome assembly GCA_031416415.1 of Cytophagales bacterium. Taxonomy (GTDB): domain Bacteria; phylum Bacteroidota; class Bacteroidia; order Cytophagales; family Cytophagaceae; genus JANYCO01. The sequence goes on from JANOTP010000055.1 coordinate 171, forward strand.
CTGAATCTTTAAGAACAGAAATAAAAGAAATGGCTAGAGAAATACTAGAACTTTATAAATAGAACAATAAAAAATAGTATCATCTTTATTATTTGCGACTTATACAAATAACAATTTAAAGAAAGTTATATTATAATCTCATTAACAGTATATTGAAATTGTTATTAAAGACTTTTAAAACAACTTCTTTGATCTCCATATCAATTATTTTTTGAATATTTTAAGGAACTCTTCAGCCATTCCTAACTATAAAGAGTACAATCATAACAGTAAACTAAAATATGGCACTATATGATTTTAAGAACCATCATTCTACTCTTTTTATTTTCAGCAACTACTTCTTTTGCTCAAATTCAATCTAATAGAAAATATATTTATTCAGAAAAATGGGATATGGGTGGCCCAAATGGATATTTCGGTGCTGCTAATGGTTCTGGAATGAAAATCATTCATAATTACGATCAAAATCCATTTGCAGGAAAAAAATGTGTGCGAATTAAAACAAATGGAAAAGAAGCATGGGCTGGATTCCTCACTTTAAATGCAGGAAAATGGAAAGCAGAATTAAATGGTGACAAAACTAACCTTGCTAATCTTTCTGATTATGAAAAACTAATTATACATGTACGAGCTGAAAAAAATACTAAAATCACCCTTAGCTTTGGAGAAAATACTGAACCTCATACGTCCCTTACCAACATTGCTATATCTAAAGAATGGACAAAAATTTCAATGCCCTTAGCAAATCTAGATCTTTCAGCAATTAACGGTCTCTTTGGTATAACCCTGATGGGTGCAGATACTGTTTATCTCGATGAGATTTACTTGGAAGCCAAACCCGGGGTTAAAATTCTAGACAAAAAAAACAACATAACAACTTCAATAGAATTAAAACCAATAAAAGTAACGCTGCAAAAAAAATCCGAAGATAATTTTGTACTACTTCGTGGAAACAAACCTTATTACGCAAAAGGTGCAGGAGGTAGTAGCTATCTTGACCGAATAAAAAATTATGGGGGCAACTCTTTACGCACATGGAGCCATGACAATGCTCGTGCTATACTAGACAGCGCACATAAATATGGGTTAACTGTTTTAATGGGACTATGGGTACAACACGAACGACATGGCTTTGACTACAACGACAAAGAAGCTGTATACTACCAAACACAAGCGTTTAAAGATGCTGTACTAGAATTAAAAGATCATCCTGCCTTACTTGCTTGGGGAATAGGAAATGAAGTAGACCTGTTTTACTCGAATACAAATGTATGGTATGCTATACAAGATATTGCCAAAATGATTCACGAAATTGACCCCAACCACCCTACTACTACCATTACTGCGGGGTTGGATCCAGAAGAAATCCGCCTTATAAACGAACGCTGCCCTGACATAGATTTTATGAGTATTAACACTTATGGAGATCTAGAAAATGTTGTACCCCTTGGCATTCGAAAAGCAGGGTGGAAAGGTGCCTACATGATTACAGAATGGGGACCTACTGGGCATTGGGAAATTGCAAGTACTGATTTCAAAATTCCTATCGAACAAACGAGTAGAGAGAAATCTATCGTTTACAAAGAACGTTATACTAAAATAGCAGCTGACTCCTCAAAATGTATTGGGTCTTATGTATTTTTATGGGGAAACAAACAGGAAACTACTCCTACTTGGTATTCTATGTTTTTAGAAAACGGATCAGAAAGTGAAGTCATCGACATCATGCAATACAATTGGTCTAAAAAATGGCCTTCCAACAAAGCTCCTACTATTCAAGAGTTCAACATTAACGGAAAAAAAGCACTTGATAACATTTACGTAACAGCAGGAAGTATCAACACGTCAGATGCCCTCTTTACAGACCCTGAAAAAAAAGTATTAAAACTTGAATGGGTATTTATGCCCGAAAGTACTGATAAAAAAGCGGGTGGTGATTTTGAAAAAACACCAGAAGTGCTTACTAATTTAATTATTGAAAATAAGAATTTCAGTATCAAATTCAAAGCTCCTTCAAATCCTGGAGCCTACCGATTATATGTGTACGCTTATGATGAAGATAATAATGTAGCATTTGGAAATATTCCATTTTATGTGAATGCTGTAAAATAAAAACACTTTTAATAGTGATATACATTTTTGTAAATAAAAATAAGATATCATTATAAACCTTGAAAAACCATTTACTAAATCAGTAAATGATACATAAGTAGCATGCCAGAGACTTAGTATACCTAATTATCTGGCATCACTTGTTTTCATAGTTAAAGATATTGAAAATTATTTTATATCTTTAACTATGAAAACAACCTACTTACAAACTCTTTTTTTAGCATTTCTATTAGTATACTTTTCAAATTCATTGTTTGCCCAAGTAAACAAACTTGAAACTATTGTACAAAAAGGTCATTCCGCTGCTATAAAAGCAATTGCCATGAGTCCAGACGGAAAGTACTTAGCCACTGGTAGCCGAGACAGAACAGCTAAACTCTGGGACATCAAAACAGGAATGGAAATACGAACCTTCAACGGTCACGAACTCACTGTTAATAGCGTCCAATTCAGTCCTAATGGAAAATACTTAGCAACAAGTAGTCCTGATAAAACAATTCGAGTATGGAATATTATGAATGGTAAACAAATTTTTGTTTCTGATCCAGAAAGAGATTTCATGACTGATATTGCCTTCTCTGCGGATAGCAAATATATTATTGGAGGTGGATATAGCGATTCGGCAACTGTTTACGAAATTCTTTCAGGAAAAACAATCAAGAGAATAGTTGTGAACTCAGCTATGTCAACAGGATATGGCGTAAATCTAGAATACAGCCCAGATGGGAAATGGTTGGCTATAGGGGAAGATAATAAAACTGTAAATGTATATCATTTACCTGACTGGAAACTAACTTACACTCTTACTGCTACTGAAGGATGGTGCGGTGGATGTGGAACATTAATCTCTTTCAGCCCAGACAGCCGCTATCTTTTAAAACTTTCACACAATGATAAAGCAGAACAATACGATTTACAAACTGGAAAACTCTTAGCACAATACGGAGATAAAACGGACGAAATCGCAGGAATCGAATTTAGTAAAGACGGAAAAAAAATCCTTGTTGCTAGTGATAAAAAATTAATGCAATACGATCCAGTTTCTACCAAATTAATTTCAACGATCAATGTAGATTCTACAGGAGATTTAAATGAAGCAATTTACAATTACGATGCTAGCTCAATAATAGCTGCATTCGGAAATAACACGGCTATATCTTATGATATAGTAACAGGTAAAGAACTTCTAATTTTTTCAGGAGTATTCAACAAACAAGATAGAGGAGGTTTAAATTACGATCCAGAAAATTATTACGAAACCTATATCGCAAAATACATTCGATTAAAAAATCTTCTATTACTCACAAACGACGACCGTTTTTTTATTACTGGAAAATCAGGCACTGCCGCTGTAAGATGGAGCACCGCCACTGGCAAGCCGGACAAGTCTTACCGCGGACACACAAAAGCTGTAATTTGTTTTGATTTAAGTAAGGATGGAAAATTATTAGTCACTGGAGATGGTAATGGAGAAGCTATTTTATGGGAAACTGAAACAGGCAAAAAAATACGTTCTTATAAAGGTCACTTTGATCCAATTTTTGATATCAAACTATCTCCCGATGGAAACTCTATAGCAACTTGTTCATGGGACGCAACCATAATTATATGGAATCTTACTACTGGCGAAAAAACTTCAAGTTTTGATTTTAAACAAAACTCTGCTTACACAATATCATTTAGTCCTGATGGATTATATCTAATTTCTGGAAGATTAAATAAAGAATTAGAACTTAGAGAACCCGATAGCAAAGAAATTGTTAGAACTTTTATCGGACATACAGACGTAATTTCTTCTATTGATTTTGGTACAGAAAAATATAAAATGCTATCAGCCTCTTGGGACGGCACTGCTAGAATATGGGACATATCAACAGGTATGATGGTACAAAAATTTAAAGTTTCAAAAACAGCTATCCACTCTGCCGTATATTCTCCCGATGGCAAACGAATCATAACAGGTGGAGACGATCGTGTAATTCGAATCTTTGATGTAGCTACTGCAAAATTATTAAAAACATTGGAAGGCCACCAAGCAGAAATTACTTGTGTAAAAATAAGTAAAGACGGAAAAATGCTTGTTTCCTATAGTGTAGACGGAGTAATAAAATGTTGGAACTTAGAAAAAGGTATTGAATTCTATGAACATATGCACATGGGAGAAAAAGATTGGATGGCACGAACCACAGAAGGTTATTTTAACGCTACTTCCGGAGCACGCTCTTCCATTCATTTTGTAAAAGGACTAGAAGTATACCAACCAGAACAATTTTTTGAAGAATATTATCGACCAGATATAATTCCTGAAATGTACAAAAGCAGAGGAACTTCAGAAGGAAAACAAAATATAGAAGACAAACTCAATCTGGCTCCCCCTCCTGAATTAAAAATTGCAATTGTACAACTAGAAGGAAATACAGAAGCAGAAATACATATTAAAATTACAGACAATGGAGGAGGCATTGGAGAAGTACGCCTAACACATAATGGTAAAATAATACCCATAAAACCTGAGGAACTAATTTTTCCACAAGGAAAAGGAAAATTCTCAACGTATAAACAAACACATTCATTAATAGCGGGAATGAATACATTTTCAGTAAGTGGATTTAGTAAAGGAAGGATTGAATCAATTCCGGTACAAGAAAAACTGTTTTCTGAAAATGCAGCCAATGCAAGTGTTTGTCATGTTTTTGCAGTAGGGATTGACAAATATAAAAACCCCTCAATGGTCTTAAACTATGCCCACGAAGATGCCGAAGCATTTGTTGATTCATTGAAAAAGAAAACCAGAACTCTTTTTAAAAAAACAGAAATACATGTACTTTACGACGAACAAGCAACAAGACAAGCTGTACTTGACACATTAGAAATGTTATCAAAAAAAATTGCTCCTCATGATGTTTTTGTCTTTTATTATGCAGGGCACGGAAGTATGATAGACGATAAATTTTATTTCATCACACAAGAATGTACTCGTTTATTTGACCTTGTGAATCTTGAAAAAAATGCAATTAGTGGATTAGAAATGCAAGGTAAATTCACAAGTATAAAAGCCCTAAAACAAATCATCATTATGGATGCTTGTCAATCTGGAGGATCTGTAGAATTATTAGCAATGCGTGGATCACAAGAAGAAAAAGCAATTGCACAACTCTCTCGTAGTGCAGGAATACATGTCTTAGCCTCTGCTGGTGGCGAACAAAACGCCAAAGAAATCGCCCAATTAGGACACGGACTCTTCACTTACGTACTTCTAAAAGCCATGTCAGGTGCAGCAGATGGCGCACCTAACGATGGCAAAATCACTATCTATGAATTAAAATCATATTTGGACGATCAGGTACCGGAACTAAACAGACTATACAGTGGTAAAATTCAATATCCGTATACCTTTTCAAGGGGGCATGATTTTCCGATTGTGTTTGAATAGTTTTTAAACGTTTACGTTTTTAACAAAATATACAAAAACTATATCTTAAAAATAATGAGCAACAATAAAACTGTGTATTTTAAAATTACTACTGCTATTATTTCTATTTCAAAATGTATTTTCTCAAACCAATGTATTTAAACAAGAAGTAAAAACAACACAGATTCTGAACGTTTTTATTTAGATGGAGAAAATTCAGGTTACTACATAAATGGAAAACACAGTAATAAAATACCAACTAATTTATCTGGACTTTATTATTCTGTAGAAATAGCTTGGTAAACAATAGAATCCTAGATAATCACGCTCTACTTCCCTATATATAAAAGTTTTAACAACGGTTTAAAACAAAACGTTTTAGTATATACCTAAACTGCAATAGCTATATTAATTATATATTTTATTAAATAAATAACATTTTTCGTTTTATTTTTAAAAAAATAGATGTAGTTTGTACTCTATTGTTCACTTTTGAAACGTATTAATGTAGAATAGTAAAATGGCCTGGAATAAGGAAAAAGATATCATTAAGGCCATCAAAACAGGTAATAATGAACTAGTATTAAATCAACTTTATAAAGAGATTTTACCTAGAATAAAAAAAATGATTTTAAAAAATAGCGGAACAGAAGAAGATGCAAAAGACATTTTTCAGGATACTGTGCTAATTTTTTATAATCAAGTGAAGTTAAACAAATTTGACGAGAGCAAAGAGATTGGAGGTTTCATGTACTCAGTAGCCCGAAATCTATGGATCAACAAAGCAAAAACATCGAATAGATTTATTCAAATAGCAACGGAAGAATCTTTAAAAGATTCTGAAAAAAACGCGTTAGAAGACATGATTAGTCAAGAAAAAATTCAAGCAATTGAAACTATGATGAATCAGGTAGGTGAAGAATGCAAGACGCTACTGAAATATTCTATATACGATAAATTAAGCATGAAAGAAATTGCACAAAAAATGGGGTATACCAGTGAAGGAGTTGCAAAGACTTATAATTATCGATGCAAACAAAAATTAGTTAATCTAGTAAAAGATAATCCATTTATTATTTCAATATTCAAAGGATGAATCCAAAATACGAAATTCACGAATGGATAGATCGTTATCTTGATAATAAGATGAACGAACAAGAGCAAAACGAATTTGAAGAAGCTATTGTCAAAGACGAGTATTTAGCAAAAACACTTGAGGCTCAAAAAATAACTAACCAGATTGTAATAGGAAAAGAACTCATTCAACTAAAGAAACAAATGTCGCAAGACATGAGTACGGCTAAAAGCAATCTAGGGGCAAAAAGTAATAAAATATGGTACTACATTTCAGGTACACTTTTAGTAGTTGTAGTTATTTTATATTTCTCTATAAAAGAAAAAAATACTTCGGTTTCCCACAACAATCCAAAAGAAACAAACCAAGAAAAAAAATCTATTCTGGACTCTGCTATTGCTTTAACTGAAAATGATAAAGAACTTTCTAAAAAAGAAAATGAAATGCTAGGTAGTGATGCTAATAAACAAAAAAAATCATCTACTAACAATCAATACAATGCCAGGAAAACAAACCTCTGCCTAGATACAATTATCAATTTTTCTTGTCAAGCACGTGGCACATGCGCTCATAGAGAAGATGGTGCAATTGAAATTGATATAAAAACAATAAAATCAGGCAATGCACCCTATAGTTTTTCTATACTTCCATCTTCTGGATTTAAAACAACCACAATTCTCTCTGATTTAAAACCTGGGATATATACTTTATATATAAAAGATGCTAAACAATGTCAACGCAAACTCAATATAGAAATTGAAGTACCCATACTCAATTGTATAAATAACGATCCTATAAAGTAATTAATAAACAACAATAATATCTATAAGTAAGTTGAACTGTCTATTCATTCTTTATTAAATTCTGCACCTTTTCTTAGCTTTAAATTAGATGAAAATTCTATTTTTGAGCTTTAAACATAATGTACACTATATGATTTAACTTATATAGTATATATTTTTTACAGATACAATACCAATTTAATAATGTTTTATTAAATTATTTTATTAGTAAAGTAATATTATGGCTTAAATTTGTTACTTTTAATAGTATAATAGTTCATGAATTAAAAGAAGACTATAATGTTCGTATCAAAATCAAAATGGTTCTTTTCATTTTCTTTTAAACAGACATTTATTTTGATATTGTTTATGAAATTTACGATACCACTTTATTCTCAAAATTTTTTCTTTTCTGGCAACGATAACAACTCTGCTTTTATCTGTGATGATGGTCGTCTTTTTTTAGCAGGAAAAAATAATGAAGGACAATTAGGCAATGGCACCAATATCCCCTCTCCCATCCCTTTACAAATTGTAGGTATAGGAGGAGTTGGAGTATTACCTAAATGCAAACAAGTACAAATAGAAGGAGTCAACACATACATGGCATTAACTAATTCTGGAGACACTTTAGTTGCATGGGGCGTAAATGATTATGGTCAAATAGGCGACAGCACAAATCTATTACGATCATTCCCTGTAAGAGTAAAAGGAATTGGTGGTAAAGGATATTTACAAAATATCAAACAAATAACTACAGGAAATGCTACTTCTTATGCATTAACAGAAGAAGGAAAGGTGATAAGCTGGGGTTACAATTTTTACGGACAATTAGGAAATGGAACAACTAGTCTAAACGTATTATATCCAGACTATGTATTAAAGGCTGTAGGAGATACTTTAAAAAACGTAAAACTTATTTCTGCAGGAGGAGTATTTTGCATGGCTTTACTCTGTGATGGAACCATCTGGAGCTGGGGTAGAAACGACTGGGGACAATTAGGACAAAACAACAGTACACCTTCTAATTATGCTATACAAGTAAAAAACTCTTCTGGAACAGGTCCTTTAATAAATATAAATAAAATTGAAGCGGGCGACAATTATTGTCTAGCACTTTCTAACACCGATACGCTTTGGAGTTGGGGATCTAATGCATCAGGTCAATTAGGAATAGGAAGTGCTATAACAAGGAGATCATTACCCGTATATGTAAAAGATTTCTCATCCACAAAAAACCTATCTGGTGTGGTTAGCATAGCGGCAGGACAAGGACATGCACTAGCACTACTTTCCGATCAAACAATTGCTTCATGGGGTAAAAATAATTCAGGACAATTAGGTAATAATACTATTATTAACTCAACACTACCAATTCAAGTGATGGGCACTAATGGAATAAATCCATTAACACAAATTAATTATATTGTTACAGGAGATCTTTTTTCATTGGCCAGAACGTCTACGAATCAATTATATATCTGGGGCGAAAATTCTATAGGCCAACTAGGACTTGGCGATTACAACAATCGCCTTTTACCAACATCTCTTATCTTGCCTTGTCTTCCCACAACAGATACACTCCCTAACTATGGTAAAATAATAAATCCAACTGTTGTTTGTGAAAAAACAAACAATGGAACTATATTTTTAAACAAACATCAATTACCTATTTTAAGTTGGCAAAAATCGGAAGATAATTTCAATTCTTTTACATCTATTGATGAAAGAAATTTCACTCTTTCCTTTTTCAATCTTACAAAACCAACCTATTACCGAGCTTTATTATCAGAATGTGCAAACTTATACTTCTCTCCAGTTGGAACTATCAATATTGATACTCTAAGCAAAGCAGGTAAGATTAACTCCTCAACTATTGTAAGAGAAGGGAATAATGAAGGCATACTTAGACTTAATAATTACAATGGGAATATAATAGGGTGGGAATCTTCTATTGATAACTTTTATTCACACATCCATAAAATAAATAATACTAAAGATACATTAATGTATTCTAATATTATTACAACAACCTATTATAGAATTCTTACACAATCTGGAGTCTGCCCTGCTGTATATTCTGATACAGTAGAAATAAAAACGATAAGTTCAAAGGACCTGAAAATTTATGACAGCTTTACTCCAAATGGTGATCGATACAATGATGAATGGATAATTGATTACATAGAACAATTTCCCGAAAATAAAGTGAAAATATACAACCGCTGGGGACAATTGGTATTTAATATAGAGCAATACAACAACAGCGAAAAAGTATGGAAGGGTGAAAATAACACTTCAGGAACCATAGGAGGAAATACATTAGCGGATGATACTTATTTCTATCTAGTAGAATTAGGAGAAGGCACTACTCAAAAAGGTTTTGTAGTAATAAGTAGATAAAACTAAAATTTTATTTAAATATAAAAAGTTGAAGCATTTAATAAGGACACTGTGTATTTTATTAAGCCTCTGTAGTAACTATACTTTGCATGCACAAAGTATACCATTATATAGTCAATACATGTTTAATATGCTCCCATTAAACCCAGCCTATGCTGGTAGTCAAGAAAACTTAAATATGACTGCAATATATAGAAAACAATGGTCAAACTTAGAAGGCGCACCGTCAACACAAACATTTTCTATCCATAGTCCATTAAAAAAAAATAAAATCGCTCTTGGATTTTCTGCTTATCATGACAAGATTAGCATTACAGGAAAAACTGGATTTAACGGAGTATATGCATACCGTATTAACTTTAAAAATAAATCAAAACTATCACTCGGATTACAAGCAGGATTAGCAAATATAGTGTCACGATTAAGTCTATTACAACCCAAACTTCCTGATGATCCCGCTTTGAGTAATGATAAAGTTGTTTACTTAAGTCCAAATTTTGGCGTAGGAATATATTGGTATTCAAAATCATTTTATTTGGGAACGTCTATTCCTGATCTTATTGAAGTACACAAAAAAAATATAAATAACCAAGCAATTACATATAAGCATTTATTTTTTCAGGGAGGTATAGTATATCCTATTTCTTCACAACTAAAACACATGCCTAGTTTTTTAATTAAACTAATTGAAGGCAATTCAATCCAATATGACATTAATAATATACTTATTATAAATGAAGTACTATGGCTTGGGATATCGTATAGAAGCGCTACATCAGTTAATTTTATAATACAAGCTCAATTAACAAATCAACTTTCGTTTGGTTATTCGTATGACATGCCTACTAGTAAATATTTAAGACTATTTGGAAATACACATGAATTAAAATTATCTTACAAATTTATCTTTTTTAAAGATCGTGCGTTTATGCCAAGATATTTCTAATATGATTTATAAAAAAATAAGCTTACTCTTATTTCTTCTAACAACTTTTTTTGCAAATGCTTATTCGCAAAACATATTTAGCGACCTGCGAAGAGCTGAGAAAAAAGCAGATTATTATTACACTCGATTATCCTATTCTAAAGCCATCCAATATTACTCTCAAGCTTTGAAAAAGGAGAAAAATAAAAAAAAATATGTATTAAATATTAAAGTTGCTGACCTATATAAAAAAATGGGACAGTATGAAAAAGCCAAAAATTGTTTTGAAAACGTCATTGCAACAGGACATAAATTAACACAAATCGATAGCATTAATTATTTCAATGTTTTAAAAGCCACAGATTCACAGGAGAATGACACCATTCTATCAAAATACTTTTCCTCACAAATCACCAACGACCATTTTAGAGATACCTCTTATTATACTATCGAAGAACTAACTTTCAATTCTAACAATTCCGAATATTGTCCTGTGAGCTATAACAAAGGACTCATGTACATCTCTGATCAAGGATCCTTTTCAATTGTAAAAAAATACAACGCCATCAACGGTGGAGGATTTACTACTTTATATTACAGAGAAAAAAAAGATTCTATTTGGTCTTTAGCTAAAACAATTACTATAGAACTAGAAAACATAATACATATTGGCCCTATATCATTTTATAACAATCAAAAAGAAGCTATACTAAATGTATGTATCAGAGACAAAAAAAAACCCTACCGATTATTGTTGTATAAAGTATCCTACGATTCAATCAATAAACGTTGGTATAACATTACACCACTCCCATTTAATAACGAAACATTTTCTGTAGGGCATCCAGCAATTTCCGAAAATGGAAAAACTATTTTTTTTATTTCAGATCGCAAAGGAGGAATAGGAGGAACAGATATATATGTTTCTAATTACATAAATGGGAATTGGAGCTCTCCTATCAATCTAGGACCTAAAATAAATAGTGAAGGAGATGAAAAATATCCGTATATCTCTAAAGATAATATTCTTTTTTTCTCTTCCAATGGAAGATATGGAATGGGTGGACTTGATGTTTTTTATACAGATTTAGATTCCAAAGACACTGTATTACTGAATATGGGATATCCAATTAATTCAAATTTGGATGATTTTTCTTTCCATTTCAATGAAAAAGAAAAAATAGGATATTTTTCATCGAATAGAAACGGCACTCAAAAACAAGACGACCTTTATGTAGTGAAGGAAAATAAAATCCTTCTTAATCTTTTCTTCAAAGACGATTTCAATAAAAATAATATTAACGATGTACTTATACAAATCTGGGATACTGACTTAAAAATTCAAGTTAAACACTTTCAAAAAAATGTAGATTCAATATATACTTGGTTAAAACCAAATCACAACTATAAAATAATTATTGAAAAAACTGATTATAGGAATGATACAATAACTATATCAACAATTAGTACTACTTCATTTTTTTTATCAAAAACGATCTACCTTAAAAAAAAATATATTTATTATGGAAACCTAAAATTAAAGAATGACAATCTTCACGAAAACAGTGACACCTCTATCGTTATAATTAACAATATAACTAGCCTTATAACAGACACCGTTATTTCCGTAAAGAATATATTAACACTAAAATTAGATGCAGAATGTGAATACATCATTACATCGAAAATAAAAGACATCTTAAACTATATTTATGTTGAAAAAAAAATAATTAAAAATTTAGGAATAAATACATATTACAATATGTATTTATCTTCAGTAAAACCCACTCTGTTTCGTGTTATAATTAAAAAATGTACAGAAGAACCTCAAGATGATACACGACTTTTTATAATAAAAATAGTCGACTGGGTAAATAAAAATAAATTCGAAATCAAACCAGGACCAGACGGTGATTTCCAATTTATAATTACAGACCCAAGATTATTTGATATCTCGATAAGTAACAATGGCTTATTGTATTCTAAACAAGAAATAAAATCAAAAGAATTCTGCATGTCAATTATACATTAATTTAAAATATATAATTATCTGACAGTAAAAGTTTAACAAGCCTAAATACGAACAAAATACAAACTTTAATATTTTTAGTTATAAAACTGTTCACTTTTAACAAAACACTTTGTAGAAGCTATTAAAGGAAAATAGGTGACGAATTCTTTTTAGATAGTTTAAGCATTAATTAGACAAAAAATCATTCGCAACTATTCTAATAATAAGAATTTCAATCAAAATAATATTTTTATAAATACGATTAATTAATCATAAAAATTACAATCATTTTATGATTACACAATTACTAAAAGCTATTTAAATAATAAACGAAATAATTATTACTTACTTAAACCTAATATTATGAAAACAAAAATTCTATTATTTATTTTTTTGTCAATTACTATTAATCTTGCTTGGTCGCAAGGCTTTACAGTTGTTGGTAACGAGTTACGTGATGCTAATGGAAACAACTTTATTATGAAGGGTATAAACATTCCATTGGCTTGGTTTGTATCAGATGTTAACAATAATATTGCAAATATAAAAAATAAAACAGGCTCTAATTGTTTTAGAATAGTAGTTACTACTTCTACTCCAGACAACGCTTGGCAAAGCTGTGTGCAAAATTGCATAAACAATAAAATCATACCAATGGTAGAATTGCACGATGCCACAGGCAATAATTCACCTGCAGAATTAAATCGAATGGCTCTATTCTGGGCATCAAAATCTGCTTATTTAACGAGACCAGACATATCAAAATACATTCTAATAAATATCGCAAATGAATGGAGTGACTGGTTCATGAGTGCAACAGCAACCGGTACAGTTTCAAGAGTGACTTGGAGAGATGCCTATATTACTGCTGTAAAAACAATAAGAAATGCAGGTATTAAAACTACTTTAGTGGTTGACGCTGCTGGTTATGGACAAGATAATAAAGCCCAAACGATTTTAAATTACGCCAAAGCAGTGCAGGCGTCAGACCCTTTACATAACTGCCTATTTTCAGTACACATGTATTGCGAATGGGCTGGAAACTCTTCTATAACAACACTTTTACCAGCTATAAAAAATGCAGGTATTCCTATTATAGTGGGAGAGTTCGGTTTTCAACATTCAGAAGGCAATAGTATATGCGATATAAATGAAAGTCAAATAATAACTACTTCAAATACCAATAGCATCGGATGGTTAGCATGGTCATGGAAAGGAAACGGTAGTCCAGTTCAATATCTAGACATGAGTACTGATTGGGCAGGAAACAATTTATCTGCTTGGGGTAATACTGTTGTAAACGGATCTGGTGGAACTAAGACCGCCATAAATGCTTCTGTATTTACTACCACTACCAACACCCCTCCTACCATTAACCTTACTGCTCCTTCTAACAATGCAAACTTTACAGCTCCAGCAACAATAACTATTACAGCTAATGCAACTGATGCAAACGGAACGGTAACAAATGTGCAATTTTTTAACGGTACTACTTTACTCGCTACAGATGCTACTGCACCTTATAGTTTTTCTTGGACAACTGTACCAGCTGGAACCTATTCCATAACGGCTAAAGCTACCGATAATGCAGGAGCGACTATAACTTCTACTCCTGTATCAGTAAGTGTTACAACTGTTACGACCAACACTCCTCCTACCGTTAACCTTACTACTCCTTCTAATAATGCAAACTTTACGGCTCCAGCAACAATAACTATTACAGCTAATGCAACTGATGCAAACGGAACGGTAACAAATGTGCAATTTTTTAACGGTAGTACTTTACTCGCTACAGATGCTACTGCACCTTATAGCTTTTCTTGGACAACTATACCAGCTGGAACCTATTCCCTAACGGCTAAAGCTACCGATAATGCAGGGGCGACTACAACTTCTACTCCTGCTTCTGTTACAGTTACTGCTGTAGTTTCAAATGCTGACTTAATAGGTCCTGATTGTGGAACGAACAACACTACTATAACATTTGAATTAAATACAACAAAAAGAGCAAATGTTACTTCCTACAATTGGTGGTACACTGGCTCTGCGGCAAGCACAACAAGTGTAACAGGCTTCCCTTATCGTGTAAACATACAAACAGGTGCTAATTTCTCAGCAGGACAAGTATGTGTTGGAACAAATTTAAATGTAGCTCCTTGGCATATTTCGTATTGCAAATCAATTATAAAATGTGCTGGAGCTCGATTGTCATCTGAAGATATAGACTCTGAAAGAGTAAACGAAACAACTATATCTCCTAACCCATCCGCTAACACATTTACAATAGCCGCTGTTGAAGAAATACAATCTTACACACTAATCAGCAATCTTGGAACTCTTGTAATGGAAGGTGGCTCAATAAACTCAGGACAAACTATAAGTTTTGGAGAAACATTAAGTGCTGGTTTATATACCCTAAAAATACATTATAAAAGTGGGCGAACAGAAACTAAAACTATCCAAAAAGTTTTGTAGTGAGTAGTTGAACATAATACGTCTGCTTTGTTTAAAATAAAGCAGACGTATTATATTCAACTACTTTAACTATTTCATCAATAGCATTACCTTTTTATTTTTCAATTGTATTAGAAGGAATATTAGTTTTAATAGTAAAAAATACCAATTTATTTTAAAAATAGAGAATCAATAATTTTATTATTTATTCTTAAATCCATGTTCACTTTTTATAAAAAAAAATGTAGAGGTAGAGAGTTTAAGAATCTGAAATAGTATGTAATTATATCTTAAGTGCATCAAAACTAATTTATGTATCAAAAAAAAACTAACCGATTATGAAACAAATTTACTTACTAAAAACAATGTTGTTTATATGCTTAGCATTATCAACAACACATTCTTGGTCACAGTACCAAATGGAAAAACTAAACCGAGGCTTAGTAGCCGTTCGTTCAGGGTCAAACAATTTTATTAGCTGGCGATTTTTAGGTAATGAAGATGATGCCATCACCTTTAACTTGTATAGAAATGGCAGCAAAATAAATACTACTCCATTATCGGTGTGCAATTATAATGATGCAGGAGCGGCAAATACAGCAACGTATTTTATAAAACCTGTAGTAGGGGGATTAGAGCAAGCAACTTCAGAGACTGTTGGTGTTTGGGGGCAAAACTATTTAAGTATTCCAATGCAAATACCAGCTGGTGGTACTACACCTTCAGGAGAAGCTTACAGTTACTCAACAGGCGACTGTAGTATAGGAGATGTAGAGGGTGATGGCATACATGAATTGTTTGTAAAATGGGATCCTTCAAACGCTAAAGACAATTCTCAGTCTGGATATACAGGAAATGTATTTATTGATTGTTATAAATTGAATGGAACACGTTTATGGAGAATAGATCTAGGACGCAACATTCGTGCTGGAGCACATTATACTCAGTTTATGGTTTATGACTTTGATAGCGACGGGAAAGCTGAAATGGCTTGTAAAACAGCTGACGGTACAAAAGATGGAGCAGGCACAATAATCGGAAATGCAAATGCTGATTTCCGCAGCACCGCAGGTTATATACTTACTGGTCCAGAATATTTAACTATGTTCAACGGTACTACTGGTAAAATAATGGAAA
>JANOTP010000056.1:0-2472 GCA_031416415.1 Cytophagales bacterium
AGCAGAAACAGCCAATGCACCTGCTCCAACAGCAGAACCTGCATTGAAACCAAACCAACCGAACCAAAGAAGTCCCGTTC
The DNA here is from genome assembly GCA_031416415.1 of Cytophagales bacterium. GTDB lineage: Bacteria > Bacteroidota > Bacteroidia > Cytophagales > Cytophagaceae > JANYCO01. The sequence continues at coordinate 81 of JANOTP010000056.1, forward strand.
CTAACAATACATAAGGAATGTTTGCTGGCTCACTAATAACTGGTGTTTTTCTTTTACCTAAATATAGAGCAGCAGCTAAAGCAGCACAACCTGCTGAAATATGTACTACCGTTCCACCTGCAAAATCCATAACTCCCATTTTGAAAAGGAATCCTTCTGGATGCCAAGTCCAGTGAGCTAATGGAGCATAAATACAGATACTGAATAAACAAGCGAATAATATATAAGATGTAAATTTTACTCTTTCAGAGAAAGAACCAGTGATAAGCGCTGGAGTTATTACAGCAAATTTCAATTGGAAAAATGCAAACATAGCCAATGGAATAGTTGGAGCTAGTTTCCAAGAAATACCACTATCAAATACACCTTTAAACATAAAGTGTGTCATTGGGTTTCCAATTAGACCTCCAATTGACTCACCAAAAGCAAGACTATATCCTACTACAATCCACAAAACACTAATAATACCCATACAAATGAAACTTTGTAGCATAGTAGAAATTAAGTTTTTTGCATTCACCATTCCACCATAAAACAACGCTAGACCTGGAGTCATGATCAGTACAAGTGCTGAAGAAATCAACATCCAAGCTGTATCACCTGTGTTTAGGTCTAATTTGACTGTAGTAATATCATTTGGTATCCCTACTACTGGTGCCCCATCAAAAATCAGCCCCATGATACTGATAACCACCAATGCTATGAAAGGTATTATCGACAGTTTTTTGTCTTGTTTAGTCATATTTAGTTCGTTTAGTGTTAATATTTAATCTTACTTTGACAAAAATATCATGTTTTTTGAAAATATCATCAAAAATGTGAGGTTATTTTTCATTTTTATCAAAAAAATATATAAAAATGCAATAGATTTTCACTTATCATTTAAAAAATTGAAAAATTCCTATATTTTATTTAAGTCGATCTTATCTTTAGACAACATTTTACATAAATCCATAGAATTATGAATTATGAGCCTCTGATTATACCTTATTAAATAACATAGTCCAAAATCGATCCTTGACAACAATTAAATCATAAGAAATTTCATACAAAGTATTCAATATTGAATTTTAGCTCTTTAATGAAGTGCAATTTTAAAGATTTTAAAAACATAGATACTATAAAACAAAAAAATCCCTCTGGTTTAACTACCAGAGGGATTTTTTTGTTAAAAATTTACTCTTCGTATTAAGCTACAATGTTTTTAACTACTACGATCAAAATAAGACAAACTACTGCGATAGCTATTACTACGATGTTTGCTTTAATGTCTTTAAGGCCTGTTTTGTTTTGTGTTTGCTCCATGATCTTATTAAATTATGAGTTTGAATTATTAGTTTCTTTATTTTCTATCGTAAAATTATTATAAAAATAATAAAAAAAAATTTGCTTATGCCTTTGAATATGAAGGCTATTTAAAAAAACACTACCTATAAATCTTAAAAATGATATTTTATGAGCATCTATTTTTTAAGTCAAGGTATATTCTAGTATTTACTTATCAAGAATTTGCATAAAATCAACTAATTAAGGGTGAAATAAGCCTCTAGAGAAAAAAAAATACACTCATTTTTTAGTCTTCCTTTAAAAGTTTCGCTGATTTAGTGTAATATGATCTATAAATCAATTTAAACGTTACTTTGGGAGCAGTTAATAGTCTATTTTGCTTTTTATTATAAAATTTGGTTTGCTAAAAGTGTCTTCTCTCAAAAAAAAAATATTTAAAATAATATGAAAAAAACTTAATCAGTGCATCTTTTAAGTAAAAACAATAAATACTATGAAAAAAGCACTTTTCTTCTTTATCACCCTATTACTTGTAGTTGATTTATCTGCACAAGACAAATCAAGCTTGTATGGCAAGTGGAAGATGAACTATAATGGTTCTGAAAAGGACTTTATTCTTCAAAAACCTGAAACAGAAGACCAATTTGAGAGAAACTGGGGACATTTTATAGAATTTCATGAAGACGGTACGTATACAGAAAAAGCATCCGCTCCTTGTGGCCTCGATGACAACCGCTTTAGTTATTCTGGTAAATGGACTTATAACAGTATTACAAAGGTTATTGAATTGAAAGATATAAAAGTGGATCATAAAAGACCAGATATCTACAATAACTATAAAGTATTAGAAAGCGGGACGATCCAACTTATTTCATCCGATAAAAACATAATATCCATCAAAATTAGTAAGCCTTGGGAAAAAATATCCGAAAAATAATATTCATTTCTTTAAGATAATAACGTAGGAAAAATATATAGCTAAGACTTATATTTGTCGTATGTATTTCCAATATATTAAAGCCATTCATATTATTTTTGTTATTACCTGGTTTGCAGGTTTATTTTATATAGTACGCCTCTTCGTATATTATGCAGAGGCTTCCTT
>JANOTP010000057.1:0-10637 GCA_031416415.1 Cytophagales bacterium
ACAATTAACGAGGATTATTATAAGATATGCACCTTCCCTATGAATGGATCTGTCACTGCAGCAGCATTTACCACACAACTAAAAAATGTTATTAACGGCGGAGGATTACTGACTTATTTATACCACAGCATTGATAATGCAACGGCAACTTATGGAGATAATTGGTATGCAAAAGTAGTAGAAGATTCTCTTAAAAGACAATTGGATACTTTAGTAGCCAAACAAAATAAAATCTGGGTAACTACTTTGGGGAGTGCAGTAAAATACCACAGAGAAAAAAAATGTTCTACCCTTTCCGAAATTCAAGCCCCTAATGGTACGACATGGATCGTGAATCTAACTGATACATTAACGAATAATGATCTTTATAATCAACCTATCACGTTGAAATTAAAAATGAATAGTGTAGCCTATAATAATGTTACTCAAAATGGAAATGCACTTACGTATACCACAAATAGTGACACTATAATGTTTAATGCAATTCCTGATGGAGGTCAGATCGCTTTATCTGTTGGAGCTTTATCTCCTAATATACTACCTACCCTTAATGCCCTTTCAAATTTGTCCATTACTCAATTAGACGGTATACAGACTGTCAACCTTTCTGGTATTAGTGCAGGAGCAAGCGAATCTCAAAATTTATCCATTACAGCAACTGCTTATACTGTTAATCTGATTCAAAATATAACGGTGAACTATACAAGTCCAAATAGTGTGGGTTCTATTACATTTATACCTAATGCTTCTTCTTCAGGAGTAACTACTATCGTAGTGAGAGTAACCGATGATGGAGTACCTGCAAGTTACGTAGAGCAATCGTTTACGGTTTCAGTTGCAAATGTAACTGCAGTAAAAAACGAATCTGTATTTTCTCAAGGTACCACTGTTTCACCTAATCCAACTTCTGGAGCTTTTATCATCCAAGCGGAGAAACCTATTAATAATGCGTCTGTAAGTGTTGAAAGTTCTTCGGGTATTATTGTGTATGAAAATAATTTTTCAACTATAGAAACTATACAACTCAATCTTTCCGATAAAACACCAGGAGTGTACTTTGTTAGGATAAAATCAGAGAAGGGGTTAATTGTAAAGAAAATTATAGTATTGTAATAGTCTTTCACTACACTTCAATAAGATACGAATTAAGCAAAAATGTCATGAAAAATTAAACCATATCCATATTCTATACTAACTAGGAACACTCATATTAAATTATTATTATTGGTTTTATACTTATTCTTGTACTCATAAAAATAATAAAACCAACCAATGGAATTTTTCTGTATAAAAAACATTAGACTTAAATGGATAAAAAAGGCAACCATGCTTTCTTTGATTTTATTATTAATATCAGTTGATCGTTCAGTATATGCCCAGAGTAAAAAAGAAATTCTTTGGATTGACAAGTTTGACAAACAAAATCATACATCTTTACTAGAAGGTAAATGGCATAAAGAAGGTCCTGAAACTAATCTTGAATACTGTTATGACACTTTGCGAAATAGTAAAATTTTAAAATTTTCATACTTTTTTCAATCTCAAACTACAAGTGCACTATTTGCTGCTATGGTTTGTTCTGTTCCCCTAGAAAAAATTTGGGCTAACCAAATCATTGGCATTGCTTATGAGTTCAAAGGCTCCCAGCATAATCTTGCCTATAGAACTTCATCCGTTTTGGATTATGCTTTTTTTCAGAAAAAGATTCCTGAAAGTAAAATATGGACCACTGTATTCATTCCCATTAAAGATCTTAAACAACCCGTATGGGGGACTAAAATCCTTGTTAATCCTTTACATTTACAATCACTTGCATGGCAAATCTGGGGTAAGCCAAAAGATTTAGGTGCTATTATGATTGACAATGTTCGCTTCATAACGAACCAAATAGAAATCAATGAAACTCTTTCGTTAAACTATTTTTCACCTTCTAAAATTTCAGATAGCGTGTTTAGTTCCACAAATTACAACTTAATGAACGAAGCATATGAATACAAAACGATGTATGTAAAATATTATCAATCCATTAACTTTTTAAAAGAGTGTGAAAAAACAGGTGACAGTATTCTTTCTCTGATTAAACTATCTAGTCTTACCTATAGCCAAAAAGAACAGGCGAAGAAATTAATATATTTAGCTTTCAACGATGTGGAAGGAGATGTAAGAATACAAGAAATAAAAATTCGCGAATCAATTATAAAAAAAATAAACAAGACTTTACCACGCTCACTAGTTGACACGCTCGATAAAAAATATAAGACACATTTAATAAGTGTATCTTTTATAAATGCATGGGCGTCTAATATATGGAATTATGCCACCTCAAATACTATCAATTATACCTCAAAATCTGTTTCTGATTCCATTTTTAAAAACGAAACACAGATTTATAAATTCAATAAAAATGATACTGTAGCCGAGATTGGAGCAGGTGATGGATATTTTGAACAAGCAATTTCAAAATATTGCAACGATCTTATGTTTTATGTAAATGAGATTGATTCTTCAAACATCGAAAAACTTACTGTTAAACTTAGTTTACTTGATCTATATGACAATAAAGATATTAAATACATTACGGTGTTGGGGAATGAAAAGACAACGAATTTACCTTCCAGTAAATTCAACAAACTAATTGTTAAAAATTCTTTTCATCACTTCACTTATCCAAACGAGATGCTAAAAGATTTCAAACGTATCCTAAAGAAGAATGGAAAATTGTTCCTATCGGAAATAATGATGGATGAAGTTACAAATCCTGAATGTAAGTTATTTCTTACTCGAAAAATATTCATGGACTATTTAACTAAAAATGGATTTACATTAATTAATGAAACCGACTTGAAATATAATAAGTTCAGAAATTTTGAATTTCAATTAACAGATTAAATCTATTATTAGATACAGCACGCTCTCATTTTTTTACTTATAAATGATTTGCAAAATACTACTACCTACTACTCTCTTTAACAAGAAGTTTACTTTATTGCCTCTTTTAGAATATATAAATGCGTTTATTTAAACTTAATGCACCTAAAATACGTTCAATAGAAAATTATTGAAAAAAAGAAAAAATGAAGTTTGTACAAAATGAAACTGTGATCGATGAAGCACGCTTAATGCTGGAACAAAACTCCTTCCGCTATCATCTCGTGGCTGCTTGGGTCGGACTCTCCTTAAACCCTTTTTTTGCAATTACTGATCGCTATAATATTCCAGAAGATTGGAAAACGCTTTTAATAATCCGTCTTATTGTTTCCTCTATAACTCTTACACTAATACTGCTTCGTAAACGTCTGAAACTTGATTCGGTAATTCTTGTCAGTGTCCCTTTTTTACTTATCTCACTTCAAAATGCCTTTGTATATAAGTCTATTGGTTATGAAGATCTTCTTGGACAAAATCTAAACTATATGGCCATATTTATTGGCGCAGCCATGTTCGTATTATGGAGATGGCAGTATTCAATGGTAATCCTGATCATTTCTGCGATTGCAACAATGGGATTTCTCTACCTAAATGATATGGTTGACATTTCGGCTTTTTTTGTAAAAGGAGGACTTTTACTAATCGCTACAACATTGTTTGCTGCAGTGCTTATTCAAACCCGCTATAATCTTACTATGCGAACCATCATTGCTCAACTGGAGCTAAAGAAAAGCAAATTAATTTCAGAGGCGCAGGCGGAAAAAATTCGCAACATGAATGAAAATCTTGAGATGATGATTCAAGAACGTACAACAGAGCTTAAAAAAAAGAACGAGGCACTGGAAGAATATGCCTTTATAAATTCCCATAAACTGAGAGGGCCCGTTGCGACCGTTTTGGGCCTATTAAATCTTTTCACTACCATAGAACTTAAAGACGAAGACCGTGAAATAATTAATCACATGACCAAGGCTACTCAAAACCTTGACAAAGTAGTAAAGGATATTACAAAAGCGATTGAAAGAGGGGATGAACTATAAAAAACAGATAGAGTGTAATAAGTATTTTTTAATAAAAGCTTCAGAAAAAATCTGAAACTTTTATTAAAAAGTGTAATACTTCCTTAAATATTCATCCCGCCTGACACTTCTATTCTTTGAGCGTTCAACCATTTAGATTCATCCGTACAAAGAAAAGCAACTATACTTCCTATATCGTCTGGAAGGCCTGCTCTACCTAATGCTGTAAGAGAAGATATCATTTTATTAAGCTCGTCGTTGTCACGTACCGCTCCTCCTCCGAAGTCCGTTTCAATTGCGCCAGGTGCTACTACGTTTACACGGATGCCTCTTGCTCCTAAAAATTTTGCTTGATATTTCGTAAGCGTTTCCACTGCCCCTTTCATAGTGGCATAGGCTTCATATCCAGTAAAACTAAAACGTGTCAGTCCTGATGAAATGTTCACGATACTTGAACCATTATTAAACAATGGAAGTAGTTTTTGTGTCAAGAAAAAAGGTGTCTTTAAATGAATGTTCATCATTAAATCAAACTGCTCTTCCGTTGTCTCTTCAAAGTTGGCGTGTATGCCTGTACCCGCATTATTGACCAACGCATCGAAATGTTCCTTTCCAAATTCTTTTTTCAATACCGATCTGAAATTTGAAACGAACGCATCAAAGCTACTGGGAATGGCTACATCCAATTGTAAAGCGGATGCTTTTCTTCCTTGCTTTTGTATAGCAGCCACTACTGCTTCGGCTTCTGCTTTTTTGCTGTGATACGTGATAACTACATTTAACCCTTTACCTGCTAGTTGCAGCGCCATGTCTTTTCCTAAGCCACGACTTCCGCCTGTTACCAATGCGATTTTTTCTGTATTATTTGTCATAATTATTTGTGTTTGAATACATGACAAAATTGAAGAAATAGCGTGAAAACCAGTTTGTGAAATTCAAGCTATCTTTTGTAAAATTCAATCAGTTGCTTCGAAATCTTAGAGGAGACAGTTCAGTTTGCTTTTTGAAAAAGTTGGAAAAATGAGCTACTTCTTCAAAGCCCAGGCTGTAGGCAATCTCTGAAACATTCCAGTTGGTTTGTCTCAATAATACTTTAGCTTCTTGTGCAATGCGACTTGTAATGATTTCAGTAGTGGTTTTTCCTGTCACTTCTTTCAATACTTTATTGAGATGATTCACATGCACCCGCAAGGTTTCAGCGTAATCTTTTGCGGCACGCAATTGTAATATCTGTGTAGTAGATTCAATAGGGAACTGCCTTTCGAGCAATTCTATAAACAGCGTTGATATGCGTGTTGATGCGTTGATATTATTTTCTACGGAATTAACTGGATTCAATTTTTGTCCATAGTGAACCAACTCCATCACATAATTACGAAGCAGATCATATTTAAAAGGATAGTCCGATGCTATTTCAGAATGCATTTTCAAGAAAATCTCCTCTATATCTGCACATTGTTTTTCACTAATCTGAAAAATGAAATCTCCGTTTGGTCTAAAAATCGGTAGCTCGTCCAACACAATCCCAGTTTTCGACTTGATCATAAAATCACCTGTAAACACACAAAAATGCCCTCCCTGATTGGTATCGAGCGGTGTATAGCGATAAGGCACTTTCGGAGTAGCAAAGAGTAAAGCATAATCATGCACATCAATCACTTTATCAGCATACTCTGCAAGGTTTTTTCCTTTGATAAGGCTAATCTTATAATAAGTGCGACGATTATAAGGCATAACTGGTTTGTTTTTGCATGCCTGATACATCTCCGCAATATCAAACACATTGAAATGTCCAATGTCTGTATTGCTTTCCTGATTCAGAAAATTTTCAAGTTCAGGACAGATCTTTCCTTTGAAAATTTCTCCATAAAATTCTTTAATTGTAACAGTAGAAGTAGGATTAGTAGTAGCTGTCGGCATAAGGTTTTTACTTGTAAAATTCAAACAATAACTTCAAACCAAGAAAATTAGGGAAGAGTTCCCTAATAGAATAAAAAATTAGCTGCCTAATAAGCTGTTATTCTCAAAGAAGACATTACTATACTAATTACTATCTGTACTCAGCTTCTTTTCATTTTCCGTTTGTGGTTTACCAGTAGCGTTAGGTTTGCCTTTACCTGTGGCAATTAAACTGCGCAAACTATTCTGTATATAATTGGTCCACGCATCCGTACAGATATCGTAACATTCATATTCAGGAACTAAACCAAGATGAGCCATAGTAACCTGCGTCTTGTTGTCTTTTTTAGATATCTCAAAACTAATTTTTGTGCCAGTCCATTCAGTTGTATCTTTTGTAAACTTAAAGTAGTTGTGCATCACAAGCCAAACGATTTTTTTATCAAGAACAACTTCTATTAATTTCATTTTGCAAGTATGCACATCTTCGTAACGATAGTTAAACTCATCATTAAGCTTATCTGTACTTCCTTCGATTTCTTCTGACCACCATCCGCGAACATTATTGATGGCATCGAATGCCTCTTTCGGAGATTGGTCTACCAATATGGTAGTAGTAAAATTTTTATCTTGCATAGTTTTATTTTCTATTATTATTTTTATACTTACCACGAATAATTTTCCACTAATCCAATATCAACATAATTAGATAAATAATTGTGTATTTTATCTTAAATGTAATAGTAACAGTCCAAATATACTTTCTAAATTTTAATTCTATGGGGTGTAAATTAGACTACTTAGTAGGTTGATTTGGACAACGTAAATTTCTATCTTTACTAAAATAGTAGCTATGAAACATCTTACGATAATAATTCCTAATGGAGAGAATAATCTAAGCAGCATTGTAGGTGCTTACAAAATATTCACTAGAGCCAATGAATATTGGAAGGGAATAAGGAAAAAGGAATTATTTACAATTCAGTTAGCAGGGATTTCAAAAAAAGTGGAATTCTATGAGGGCTTGTTTTCCGTGAAGCCTCACACAAGTATTGCAGCCATAACAAAAACCAATCTCATAATTATCCCATCGTTGAACCATAATTATCAAAAAGCCGTGAAGGAAAACAAGGCATTGATAGATTGGATTGCGAAACAACATAAAAACGGAGCTGAAATAGCAAGTATATGCACTGGTGCATTTATGCTAGCATCTTCTGGTTTGTTGGATGGAAAAAGTTGCTCTACACATTGGGCTGCCGCAGAAAATTTTAAAAGCATGTTTCCAAAAGTAAATTTACAAACTGACAAAGTAATTACGGATGAAAATGGAATTTATACCAATGGCGGTGCCTATTCTTTTCTAAATCTTATAATTTATCTTGTAGAGAAATATTATGACAGACAAACAGCAATTTTTTGTTCCAAAGTTTTTCAGATTGATATTGAAAGAACATCGCAATCTCCATTTTTTATTTTTCAAACACAGAAGAATCATGGTGATGAATTGATTTACAAAGCACAAACGTATATTGAAGAAAATTTGAATGAAAAAATTTCTTTCGAGAAGCTGGCCTCAAAACTTGCCATTAGTAGGAGAAGTTTTGACAGACGTTTTATAAAAGCTGTAGATAATTCTCCACTAGAATATTTGCAGCGTGTAAGAGTAGAACTTGCAAAAAAAACTTTGGAAAAAGGAAGAAAAAACATTTCTGAAGTAATGAATGAAGTTGGCTATTCCGATAATAAAGCGTTTCGAGAAGTTTTTAGAAAAATAACAGGTTTATCTCCTCTAGATTATAAAGCAAAGTATAATAAGTAAAAAAATTTCAATAATTAATGATATAATTTAGTGAGTATTTTGATTATAAATATTATTTTAGTTGCAATGAAATAGCAAAGAATTAATGCAAAAAAAAGAGATAGAAACTTTTTACCCAACTAGCGGGCAAGAATGGAGACTTTGGTTAAAAGAAAATCATAGTTCAAAGCAATCTGTTTGGCTTATTTACTATAAAAAGAAGTCTACTATTCCATCACTCTCATGGAGCGAAGCGGTTGACGAAGCTCTTTGCTTTGGTTGGATTGACAGCACAGTCAAATCTCTTGGTGATGATAAGTTTATGCAGTTTTTCTGCATTAGAAAACCAAATAGTGTTTGGTCAAAGATAAATAAAGGTAAGGTTCAGCGATTAATTGATGAAGGACTTATGACAAAAGCGGGTTACGAAAGTATTGCAATTGCAAAACAAAATGGCTCGTGGACAATTTTAGACGATGTTGAAGAATTAAAAATACCCAAAGATTTGGAAAAAGAATTTAAAACTAAAAAAGGTTCCAAAGACTTTTTTTTAAGTTTAAGCAAGTCTGTAAGAAAAGCAATTTTACAATGGCTAGTTCTTGCTAAACGACCAGAGACCAGACAAAAAAGAATATACGAAATAGCAGAACTTGCTGCCCAAAAACTAAAACCGAAACAGTTTAGATAAGAAAACTGTTTCGGTTTACATCAAGCAGATAAGAATGCGGGAGTACCCAGCTCTCTATGTTTTTTACATAATTAATTTGTTTGTATAAACTTATTTCTTACAATTATTTCAATTTAATCAAAGTCGATTTGTAAAGTATATTTCCCTTGTCCAGAATTACTAACTGATAAATCCCGGCAACCTCTGCCTCAAGTTTTAAAGTATTAAATCCTGATAATTCTTCCTTCACAATTGCTTTTCCTTGTCCATCGTAAACAATCACATCAAAGCCAGTTTTGTCAGACTTTATAAAAAACGTTTCCGTGGATGGATTTGGATATACCTCGACAGAAAGTCGTCCTACTGGCTTTTCAATATCAGTACACGTAGCAACGGTAATGACAACATCCGCTGTGGCAAGGCATCCATTCGCATCTGTTCCGGTTACCGTGTAAGGAGCAATGCCCAAGGCAGGGCTTACGCTTACTGAAGCCCCACTAATATTCCCAGGAGTCCATTCGTATATTACACTTCCTGTTCCTCCAGATACATAAGTAGCTTCGAGAGAAGTAGAGAACCCTTCACAAATCGGAGTAAAAGATCCAGAAGCATTGATGATTAATTTACCAGGTTCAGTAATAGAAAAGGTTTGGGTAGTAGAACAAGTATTCGCATCGGTGATTGAACATGTATAGGTTCCGGAAGCAAGGCCAGAAGCTGTCGCAGTTGTGCCACCTGATGGAGACCAAGAATAAGAATACGAAGTCGTTCCACCACTGGCCACTACTGTAGCTGTTCCATTTGATCCGCCATTACAACTAATGTTGGTTTGGAAAGTTGTAGCAGTAAGTGCTGTAGGTTCTGTAACCGTAAATGTTTTAGTAATACTACAGCTATTTGCATCGGTGATTGAACATGTATAGGTTCCCGAAGCAAGCCCAGAGGCGGTCGCAGAAGTGCCACCTGAGGGAGACCAAGAATAAGAATACGAAGTCGTTCCACCACTGATAACTACTGTAGCAGTTCCATTTGATCCACCATTACAACTAATATTGGTTTGGAAAGTTGTTGCGGTAAGTGCTGTAGGTTCTGTAACCGTAAATGTTTTAGTAATACTACAGCTATTCGCATCGGTGATTGTGCATGTATAAGTTCCGGCTATAAGGCCAGAAGCTGTCGCAGATGTTCCACCTGAGGGAGACCAAGAATAAGAATATGAAGTCGTTCCACCACTGGCCACTACTGTAGCTGTGCCGTTTGAACCGCCATTACAACTAACATTGGTTTGGGAAGTTGTAGCCGTTAATACAGTTGGCTGTGTTATTGGGAATGATTTAGTAATACTACAGCTATTCGCATCGGTAATTGTACAAGTATAAGTTCCAGCTACAAGCCCAGAGGCGGTCGCAGATGTGCCACCTGATGGAGACCAAGAATAAGAATACGAAGTAGTTCCACCGCTGGCAACTACTGTAGCTGTTCCATTTAATCCGCCATTACAACTAATGTTGGTTTGAGAGGTCGTTGCGGTAAGTGCTGTAGGTTCTGTAACCGTAAATGTTTTAGTAATACTACAGCTATTCGCATCGCTGATCGTGCAAGTATAGGTTCCCGAAGCAAGGCCTGAGGCTGTTGCAGAAGTGCCACCTGATGGAGACCAAGAATAAGAATACGAAGTTGTTCCACCACTAACTACTACTGTAGCTGTTCCATTTGAACCTCCGTTACAACTAATGTTGGTTTGGGAAGTTGTTGCAGTTAATGCTGTTGGTTGTGTTATAGGGAATGATTTAGTAATACTACAGCTGTTCGCATCGGTGATTGAACATGTATAGGTTCCCGAAGCAAGACCTGAGGCTGTTGCAGAAGTGCCACCTGATGGAGACCAAGAATAAGAATACGAAGTCGTTCCACCGCTAGCCACTACTGTAGCTGTGCCGTTTGAACCGCCATTACAACTAATGTTGGTTTGGGAAGTCGTGGCCGTTAATGCTGTTGGTTGTGTTATAGGGAATGACTTAGTAATACTACAGCTATTCGCATCGGTGATTGAACATGTATAGGTTCCCGAAACAAGACCTGTGGCTGTCGCAGAAGTGCCACCTGATGGAGACCAAGAATAAGAATACGAAGTCGTTCCACCGCTAGCTACTACTGTTGCTATTCCATTTGAACCTCCGTTACAACTAATGTTGGTTTGGGAAGTCGTGGCCGTTAATGCTGTTGGTTGTGTTATAGGGAATGATTTAGTAATACTACAACTGTTCGCATCGGTGATTGTGCAAGTATAAGTTCCCGAAGCAAGACCTGTGGCTGTCGCAGA
>JANOTP010000058.1:0-14734 GCA_031416415.1 Cytophagales bacterium
AAGCATTGTAGAATATGACCCAATGTACAAAGGGCTTATTCAATATATGCTAGACGAAGTATATATCCTTACAAACAATCAGGATGATATGCCAGCTGATCCAAATGCGGTATTCATTTCTCAAAATGGAAAAATCACGAAACGAAAATACAGTATTCATGGTGGTTCTGTTGGATTGTTTGAAGGAAAAAGAATTGGACGTGCTAGAAATTTAGAGAAACTTGAAACAGAAATCAAAGATCTGACGCTTGAACTAGATGGAATAAAAGGAAGTCTTGATATTAAAATCAACGAAGTAACTCGTTTAAAAGAAAACACTTTTAAAACTAAAATAGAAAGCCTTCGTCGCGAAATCGACATGGAAAATCGTGAGTTAGTTGCTTTCAAAACAAAATTAGAACAATACGAAGCAATGCTTTCCAGCAACAGTATGCGGAAAGAAGAAATATTTGAAAAAATACAAAGCCTTGAACAAGAATTAGAAGAAGGAAAACCTAAAGCTGAAGAGACTAAAGTTGATTTAAAAGATCTTGAAGAAAGACTAGCCGATCTAAACGAAGAATTGGTTGACGAAAATAACATTCTAAGTAATAAATCTGCTATTTACAATCAAGAAAATATCGTATTTCATCAGCAACAAAGTAAGATCAATAGTCTTGAACAAGAAGTTAGCTATAAACAATCTTCTTTTCAAAATAGTAAAGAAAGAATCGATAAAAACTACGCTGAATCAAAAAATATAGAAGACGAAATTAGTAATCTTAGCGAAAAAAACGATGTACACGAAGACGAACTGTTAGAATTGTACAAAGAAAAAGAAACAATCGAACTTGGTGTAACAGAATCTGAAAAAGAATATTATGGAGTAAGAGCAAGTATAGATGAATTCGAAAAAGCAATTCGAGATGTCCGTAGAAAACGCGAAGAAGCAGATTCCATGCTAGTAGAACTTCAGACCCGACTCAACGAAAGTAAGCTAGGTATGAGCTCGATCAAAGAAAGGCTTTCAGTAGAATTTAATATTAATATTGATGATGTACTAGCCGAAGAGACTGAAGAAGGTAAAGAACTAGCTTCTGAATCAGAGCTTCGTGAACGTGTCGATAAAATAAAAAATTCTCTTGAAAAAATTGGGCCTATAAACCCAATGGCAATGGAGGCTTATACTGAAATACAAGAGCGCCATATCTTTATTTCTACTCAGAAAGATGATTTAGCCAAAGCAAAAGAATCATTGTTACTAACAATAGGAGAAATTGACGAAGTTGCCAAAACTACCTTCATGGATTGTTTCGGACAAATAAAAGAAAACTTCTCGAAAGTATTCCGTTCACTCTTTACAGAAGAAGATTCTTGTAGTCTTGACTTATCAGATCCTAACAACCCATTGGAATCAGGTATTGAAATAATAGCACGTCCAAAAGGAAAAAGACCATTGACTATTAACCAACTTTCTGGAGGAGAAAAAACACTTACTGCAATTTCTCTTTTGTTTGCCATCTATCTAATTAAGCCAGCACCATTCTGTATATTCGATGAGGTTGATGCACCGCTTGATGATGCTAATATTGATAAATTTAACAATATCATTCGTAAGTTTGCCAACGAGTCACAATTTATCATTGTAACACATAACAAACGCACCATGTCAAGCACTGATGTAATCTATGGTATCACTATGATTGAACAAGGTGTGTCAAGATTGGTACCAGTAGATTTGAGAAGTTTACAAGAGAATTAATAACTATTTCGCATCGTATATAATCATAATACTTATCCACGATGCGAAATAGTTCTATTAGATAATAATAGAACTATATCATTACAAAAGAATAATTAGCTGTAAACTTCGAGGTAATATTGATAACCTACATTTGATGTTTAAACCTTAAACATCAAAAAATGAAAAAACGTTTACTAGTATTATTAGGAAGTGCTCTTATAAGTGCTTCAGCATTTTCGCAATCCAAAGGTCTGATCATCTCAGAAATATTAACCAACCCTAGCGGCAACGATTCTCCTTATGAATATGTTGAATTAGTAGCTACCACAAATATCAATTTTGCAACTACTCCTTATACTATAGTATTCACTGATAATGGAACTGCCACGTCTAACGGCTGGAAAGCTGGTAGTGCAATTACTTATGCTTTTTTAATTAATACTGGTTCTCTTACTACAGGACAAGTTGTATATGTTGGTGGATCTTCTATGGCACCATTAAGTAACGGTGGTACTGCTATTAGAACCAAAAATACGGGAACAACAAGTGGTGATAGTTTTGGATCAAAAAATACTGCAGGTGTTTTAGGAAATGGTGGTAGCAATTGTGATGGTGTCGCGGTATTCAATATGACTGCTTCAAGTATCTCTTCCTCAACCGTACCTGTAGACGCAATCTTCTTTGGAAACAGCGTAGGCAGTGCTTATAAAAGTTCGACTTCGGGTTACCAATTACCAGTTAACGATAAATATAACGGAGGAAAATTATTAACTTCCTCTTACATAACTTCTGATCCTTCTAGTGGTGATCTAGTAAAAGCAACTGCTGGCACTTATAATCCTTCCACCAACAGCTTCACTACTGAGCGTACGTGGTCAACTACAAGTAGCACTAGCTACAATTCTACCTCTATAACAATCACCAGCGGCGGCGGTAATATCGCTCCAACTGTAACATTATCTACTCCTTCTGTTTCAGGCAATGCTCCTGCTACAGTGAGTTTGTCTGCTACTGCTTCAGACGCTGACGGTACTATTTCTCAAGTAGCATTTTTCAACGGCTCAACACTATTGGCAACTATAACTTCTGCTCCATATACCTATTCATGGACGAATGTAGCCGCTGGTACTTACTCTATAACTGCAGTAGCTACCGATAACGGAGGAGCGACAACCACTTCTTCTACCCAATCGGTAACGGTAACTACTTCTGGAAATATAGCGCCAACTATAACATTAGCCACTCCAACAGTATCTGGTAATGCTCCTGCTACAGTAGGATTATCTGCTACAGCTTCAGATGCAGATGGCACTATTTCTCAAGTAGAATTTTTCAACGGCTCCACACCATTGGCAACTATAACTTCTTCTCCATATACTTATTCATGGACAAATGTTGGTGCAGGCACTTACTCTATTACTGCAAAAGCTACAGACAATAGTGGTGCGGTAACTACTTCTTCTATAAGATCAATAACCGTAAACAGTTCAGTAAACACAGCTCCAACGCTTAGCTTTAATACAACTGCATCTAAACTAGTTAATTTAGCTTCAGGAAAAGTAAGCTGTGTAATGAACAATGCTACTGATCCATTTATTGCAACAGGACTTGATATTACAGTTGGCGATGAAGATTTAAGTACTCTTACATTTTCAATAACAAGCTCTAAAACAACTGTCCTTCCTAATGCAAACTTTAGTATTACAGGAACGGGCACTGCACGTCTTTTTAGAATTACTCCAATAGGAGTTGGTTATGCTACAATTACTTTAAAAGTAACAGATGCACAAGGTTTAAATAAATCAATCTCTATAAGTATTGCAGTTTCTGCTTCGCTTGCCACTGCTGCTAGCAAGGACATTTACCACACAGGTGTAGCCGATGGTTCTACTGCTATCCCAATTGACGCAAACTATATGTTTATTGCAGATGACGAAACGAATGTAATCAAATTGTACAGCAGAGATAACTCAGGACTTTCACTTTACCAATTTGATGTTAATTCTTATTTAAACCTTGGCGGAACAGAAGTGGATATGGAAGCGTCTTTCAGAAGTACAACTAATCCTAACCGTATTTACTGGATGGGTTCATTAAGTAACTCGAAATCTGGTGAAGCAAGACCTGATAGAAATAGAATATTTGCAACAGATATTGTAGGAACCGGCGCTAATGCTACCTTAACGTTTGTGGGTTATTATAGTAATTTAAGAAGTAAATTAATTACTTGGGGAGATGCTAACGGCTATAACTTCACCGCTAAAGCCGCTACAGGTATAGAGCCAAAAAGAATAGACGGTTTTAATGTAGAAGGATTAGAAATGGGTCCTGATGGAACTACAATGTACATCGCCTTTAGAGCTCCTTATGTGGGAACAGGTACTAACAAAGCGTTGATTTGTCCATTATTGAACTTCGAATCTTGGTTTGGAAATGGCAGTCCAAGCGCAAATCCCACTTTTGGTTCTCCTATTGAATTAAATTTAAACAATCATGGTATAAGAAGTTTAGGAAAAAATGCTTCTAATCAATACTTGATCGTAGCGGGAAGTTATGCTGCAACAGGTACTTTTGAATTGTATTCATGGAATGGTCAAGCCGCTACAAATCCAGTATTGTTAAATGTTAATTTAACAAATCTAAAACCAGAAGGGATTGTAGATGTTCCTACTTCGCTTTCAGGTTCATTTACTGTTGATTTAGTATCAGACTTAGGTTCTAACATATTATATAACGATGGCATTGAAAACAAAGCTGTAACAGAACCTAACTATCGTAAATTCTTGACTTCTACGCTTACTGTAAATAGTGGTGCAAGAATAGCAGAAGGATTTGGAACTTCTTCAATCGAAGAGGTGACTCTATCAACAATGAATGCATACCCTAATCCTTTCACTACAACAGTTACTATAAATTTTGAAGGGAATAATACCCCGTCAACACTTTTCATTTACAACACCATTGGATCATTAGAGAAAGAAATTTCAGTTTCTACAACTAAAAATATTCTTGACTTAAGTGATTTGAAATCTGGAATATATTTTATTAAAGCAGAAGGACTGAGAAAAATTATTACTATTAATAAACAATAGAAATAGTATTAACTAATTCAGATTATTTCAACATAAACTAAAAAAGCACGGAGGCATTACCTCCGTGCTTTTTTAGTTTATGTATCTACTATAAATTCATACTAGTTGGCTAAATTAAATTAGTTATAACTAGCAAGATTTGTACCTATATACTCATTTTCAGAATAGTCAATAACCTCCTTTTCATAATCACAATTATTAACATATCCATTAGCTTTAAAAATACTATTTAAAGCATTTTCCAATTTATTAATTTGTCTTTTCTTTTTACTAACTACAATTTTCTCTCCCCTTGTTGTAATAATGACTAATGCATATTTAGAACTTGTTATTATAATAAATAAAAGTCCTATAAACGACATAGCTATTCCTAAATACAATATTAAAAGGTTAGCACTTAAAAATCTTCCTCCAAATTCTAAATCAGATACTGCACTGGATGAAATGGGATTGGAAAAACTAAACATAAAGAGAGCAAATCCAATTATGACCGATAATACACCTCTTAGCTTTCCTGTATTTACTAAGGATTGACTATAGCCTATTATTTCAGTTACAGCATAAGACTCTTTTTTAATTCTTAGCGTATAATTATTGACAGAAACTCCGTTCCTATCCATATATAACATTTTTGCAATCTTCATAATTTTATCTGCTTATAACCTATGTAAATGTCTCTTTATTTTAAAGAATTAACCTTATATAGTTTTAAAAGATAGTTATATCATTCACACCATTAGTTCAAAACACATTAAATAAAAAAACCTAAAATCTGTGAATATTGTAATGGTTAGCATTAATCCTGTAAGAATTAATTTATAGAATTAAACGATGTTTGTTTATAATTTATTAATAAAGATAACTTGAATTAAAAATACCATGACAAATATAAATCGTTTTACACTTCCATTATTATTAATGGTATCTTCTCTGTTAAGTTCTTGTAGTGCTATAGCTGGCATCTTTAAGGCTGGTATGGGATTCGGAATTTTCATAGTTATTGCAGTCATAATTGTTATTGTATACTTACTAACAAGAACAAGAAAATAAATTTTAAACATCAAAACTAAAACACTACAATTATGTTACGTTGGACTTTAATATTTCTAGTAATAGCATTAATAGCGGCTCTTTTTGGATTTACAGATATAGCTGCTGGTGCAGCTTCAATTGCTAAAATAATCTTCTTTATTTTCATAATATTAGTAGTAATTACTGGTATTATAGGAGTAACTATATTCAAAAAATAAATGAGCGAGACAACTACTAGCGTAAATAATAAATGGTCAATTTATACAAATTTTTCCATTATTATAATGGGCATGCTTGCTCTTATATATATATTATACATTGGACAAAATATAATAATACCGATAGTTCTTGCTTCGATCTTAGCAATACTATTAGACCCAGTAGTTGAATTTTTATGCAGAAAAAAGATCAATAGAATAATTGCGATATTCATTACCGTATTTGCATCGTTTATATTATTAATTGCACTCGTCTACTTTATTGTTTCGCAAGCTTCAATGGTAAGCGATTCTTTTCCACAATTTAAAGAAAAATTCACTTTAATGTCAAACGATGTCATTGATTGGGTTTCTTCAAACTTAAATATAAGTAAGACAAAAATCCAAACATGGATACGCGAAACTACTAATGAAAAAATGAATAATAGTTCGGCATTAATAGGTTCCGCACTTATGAGCATAACAGGAGTTCTAGCGCTATTACTTTTACTACCTATTTATATCTTCATGATACTTTTCTATAAACCTTTACTACTTGAATTTATTTCACAATTATTTAAAAGTGAAAAAAAAGAAGTAGTTACAGAAATTTTAGTTGAAACAAAATCATTAATCCAAAATTACTTAATAGGTTTGCTTACGGAAGCTTCTATGGTTGCGGCTCTTATTTCAATAGGTTTATTAATTATAGGAATACCCTACGCGATATTAATAGGATGCCTAGGGGCACTTTTGAATTTCATCCCCTATGTAGGAAGTATGGTAGGAATTTGTATACCTCTTCTAATGGCATTTGCTACCAAAACACCTACACATGCTTTATTGGTTTTAATTATGTATTTAGCAGTACAATTTATAGACAACAATTTTTTAGTACCAAAAATTGTTGCAAGTAAAGTAAAGGTAAATGCAATGGTAGCCATTATGGTTATTTTAATAAGTGGAAGTATATGGGGCGTTGCTGGAATGTTTCTGGCCATTCCTCTTACAGCAATATTTAAAGTTATATGTGATAAAATACCTACACTACAACCTCTTGGATTTTTAATTGGAGATAACCAACCAAAAATTGGACATGTAATTTTCAAGAAAAAAAACACACATAAGGTAGACAATAAAAAGAAAGCATAATTAAATTCTAAACTAAAATAGTTATGAGATCACTTTGGACTGGTTCGATAAATTTTGGGTTAATAAATATTCCAATAAAATTACATTCTGCTGTACAAGAAAGTAATCTTGATCTAGACATGCTTGACAGTAAAGATCATTCTAACATAAAGTTTAAACGTGTAAATGAAAACACAGGAAAAGAAGTTATATACGAAAATATAGTAAAGGGTTATAAGGTCAATAATTCCTATGTTATATTAGAAGATGCCGACTTTGAAGCTGCTGATGCAGTAAAAACAAAAACGATCGAAATAATAAATTTTGCTTACGAAAAAGAAATTGACACTATATATTATGAGCAACCTTATTACCTGGAACCAGACAAAACCTCTACAAAAGCTTATGCCTTGTTGAGAGATGCATTGAAAGCTTCAGGGAAAGTAGGAGTATCTACGTTTGTATTTCGAAATAAAGAAGGTATTGCAATTATAAAACCGTATGAAAATGTTCTTGTCCTTAACCGTATTCGTTTTGAACAAGAGATAAGAGCTACAACAGAATTAAAATTACCTCCCGTTTCTAAAACAAAAACAAAAGAAATGGATATGGCAAATAAATTAATAGAGCAACTAACAGAAGACTTTAATATTAAAAAATATAAAGACAATTATACTGCAAAGCTCATGAAAATAATAAAAGATAAATCTAAAGGAAAAAAAGTTGTTCCTGCTCAGATGAAAATTGTACATTCAAAGAGTCAAGACTTAATGTCTATGTTAAAAGCAAGTTTAGATGGGAAAAAAAGCAAAGCCTCTTAAAATAAATCTGGCGCATCAGTTAATTTTTTCATAACCTTATTTATATCGGCTCCTTTTCCTATAACAGGCTTCCATATATCTCCCTTTTTATCTAATCGTTTCAACATATTGTTAATTGTGAATTGAGAAGGAGATAATTTTTCATTAACCTCATCCCATTCTAGTGGCGTGGAAACAGTAGCACCAATTCTAGGACGAACGGAGTAAGGTGCGGCGAGAGTCTGTCCATGTCGATTCTGCAACGCATCAATATATATTTTATGTGGTCGTTTTTTAATTGCTCTCTCAGTACTAGTAAAATATGGCAGCCTTAAGGTAACAGCATTAGCAATTAATTCGGCAAATATTTTTACCGTATTATAACTATATTTATTTATTAGTGGCACATATATGTGTAAACCAGTTGCTCCTGATGTTTTGCAATAACATTCGACTTCCATAGTATCCATTATCTCTTTTACTACTCGCGCCGTTTGGACTACTTGTTTAAAATCATTCGTATCTGGATCCAAATCAATTACTAACCAATCAGGATTCTCAATATTTTTCACAGTAGAATTCCAAGGATTAATTTCAATACAACCTAAATTAGCCATATAGAGTAACGTAGCTTTATCGTTACACAACAAATAATCAATGTACTCATCATTCGATTCCGAATAGATTTTGTGAGTCTTAAGCCAAGAAGGAATTTTTTCTATATCAACATCCTTCTGATAAAAATTTTTTTCATTTATCCCATTAGGAAAACGATTCATTGATTGTGGACGATCTTTCAGGTAGGGTAATATAAATTCGGCTATCTCATTATAATAATTTACAATAGCTCCTTTTGTAATTCCATCTTCAGGAAAATATATCTTATCTTGATTAGTTAAATGCAAACTTACTTTTCCTATTTTTAAATCAAAATTGCTAAGCGATTTTTTATCCTCATCTAGTGTAGCACTATTCTTTTTTTTATCCTTTGGATTTAAAAAAATTTCATTACCTTTTAATTCAACTTTAGTTACTTCTTTTTCGCTTTTATCAGTCCGTAAACCTAAATAAACGGGATGTCTTAAATAACCTTCTTCTGTCCATTCAGAAAACTTCACTTCGCAAATTAATTTAGGCTTCATCCATTGGACGTTACCTTTAAGCTTTATTTTTTCTTCAAATGGAGAAGCTTCCACAAACAAAGGCGTAAACTTGGTAAATAATTCTTGTAAAGTTTTCTGGTCGAATCCCGTACCACAATTTCCAATATAGTTCAATATTTTTCCTTTATATTGAGCTAGTAACAATGCTCCAAAATTATTGCGACTCCCTTTGGGTTCTGTTATGCCAACTATTATAGCTTCTTCCTGTTGAGAAATTTTTATTTTTAGCCACTCACTACTCCTCTTAGCAGTGCGGTATGGACTTGTCATATCCTTTGCAATTATACCTTCTAAATTATTTTTAATTGCAGATTCAAAAAAAGCTTTCCCCTTTTCAAGTATATGGTCTGAATAAAAAACATTCGATAAACTATACTTGTCTAATAGTAATTTCAGCAACTCTTTACGCTCTAATAAAGATAAATCACGAGTGTCATTTCCATCTAAACTCAAAATATCAAAAATATAATATTTAAGAATACCTATTTTTGTTTTTGTATAATTTTGTAATAACTGAAAATTAGAACGACCTAATTTATCTTCAATTACAACTTCACCATCTAAAACAACAATATGTTTTATTTTTTTTAATTCTTCCGCTATTGGTTTGAAAATAGAATTGAATGAAATATGATTACGACTGTAAAGATCTACTTCTTTAGAATTAATAACCGCCAAGGTTCTATACCCATCATACTTAATTTCAAACACCCATCCTGCATCATCAAATGGTTTTTCAATAGAATCTGCAAGCATGGGTTTTATGAATTCCGCAGTAGGAACTTTTACTTTTATGATTTTCTCTTTTGTCTTTCCTTCTCCCTTTGCCGATATCGTTTTAGACACCTTATTTTGCAAAGCTTCTAACGTAACGTTTGTAAGAACAGATTTGTTTTTTGTCAAAATATCTGTGTCTTTTGAAAACTTATCATTTTTTTTAATGAGCAACCATGCATTCTCTTGCTTCCCTTTCAACTTGACCAAGCTAAATTCCCCTTTTAGTTTCGATCCATTTAATACAAAACTAATATGCCCTTTCTTCAATCCAGCCAGTAACTTCTTTTCTCCTTCTTCTTTATTTTCAACCTCTAATGCATTATATGTTCCATTATCCCACACTATTACATTTCCTGCTCCATAATTTCCTTCGGGAATGGTACCTTCAAAATTCCTATAGCTATAAGGATGATCTTCCACCATCATTGCTAATCGTTTATCTTCAGGATTAATTGAAGGACCTTTAGGAACAGCCCAACTCTTCAATACACCCTCCATTTCTAAACGAAGGTCGTAATGTAAATGTGAGGCAGCATGTTTTTGAACTACAAAAATCAAGTTAGATTTACTTCTATTGATTTCACCCTTAGGTTCTTTTGTAGCATTAAAATTTCGCTTCTGATTATATTTCTTTATTGTCATTATTTCGATATAAAAATCACTGCTGTTATTAAGTTTTAAATATCAACAATGGAATCAATCTATCGTTATATAGATCTAACTTAATCTTGTATCATTCACAGTTTACAGACAATAAAACAGCGTTATTATGACATAAAAAATACTACTTAAAAAATACGATCCCGTTTCCTAATTTCCTCTTTTCGCTGTGTCCAAACTTCTAGAATTTCCACATCGTTCATAGTGGTTAATTCTTCCCATTTAATTAGCGGATTATAATAATAACCTTCGTTTACTTCTTTCATAAAGATTAATGTTTCTTCCAAAAAAAGCTTCATTTTTGGTGCAAATTCTATTGATGTCTTTTCATTAAAATCTATTAAAATTTCTTGGATGCAAAGCTCATGTAAAATTAGACTTTTACATATATATACAATTGCCAATGTCTCATCATTTTCTTCTGACGCAATTCTAGCTTGTAATAAATAAGGTCCGCTATAAAAACCTTTACCTTCTTTCTCTGCAATACTAACGATAGATTTAATAGTACTTAATGTTGGTCTGGGAATAGTACCTGAATAAGAATAACAACGCTCTAGAAATTCAGCATAATGTAACACTGAAGAAAAATTATTCTTTATTGAATCTAGTTTATTTTCATTCCATAATAAAGCCCGAGACATATAGTCGTCGGCCATTTCTATAGTACCGTTCGCTTTGTAAAGTAATGCAATATGTTCTAAAACATTAGAAATATAAGTAATTGGATAAAGTCCATAATTAGAATCATCGTATAATTTTCTAAAATAGTTTAGTGCTTTTTTCAATAAATCTAATCGTTTTAATCTAAGCCCTTCTTTGTGATAAAAGTGACCCGCATTAGACAATTCAAAAGTTGTAAAAAGAGCTTCTGGTTGAGCCATCGATTCTTCTAACCAATAAAAATAAATTCCTTCAGGGAAAATAAATTCTCCTGACTTTTCAAAATCAATTACTTCTTTAAATCTTAATAATTGGGAAGCAATAATAAAGTATAATCCCTGATTATAAGAAAGTGAATGACCTAATGTTTTAAAATTTAAAATTTCCAACTTGCGTTTTTCAATCAACGCCAAGTTCTCTTTCCCTAAAGTAGTATACAACAATTTATAATAGTATATCCAATTCGCTTCTATTGGATCTAGTTGAATAGCCTTCTTTATATAATGTAGCGCTTCTTCCCAATAAAATAATTCTTTGTCAATGTCATATTTTGAAAGTGTATAAAAGCATAAAGTACAATTTTCATAGGCTAGTTTCAGATCTTCTGGTTCTTCTTCCATTTGATGAAACAAGGCATCAATAGCTCTTTCTCCAAATTTAATTACTTCTTTACTATTATTTTTTTCAGCATCTTCCATTAAGGTCATATAAGTATGGGCTCTTGAAGACCATAGTATTCGACCTTTTAATGCTTCCACTTTTTCTACAATTGGAATTAAACACGACAAGCCAAATTTTGTAAGTTTTCCACAGGCAAAATCATAACACAGTTCGGAAAATAGATCAAGATAATTTTCTGATAAAAGTTCTCTCTCCTCGAAACTACCATTTTCTATACAACTTACATATAATTCGTTTAGGTTATCTAAGTCAAGATTATTATTCATATGTTTTTATTCAAAAAATATATATTAAAGGTAATCAAATATAGTTTTTAACAACATTTATTACAATCAATTGAAATAGGTTGATCCTAACTATTTTTGTTTTTCTCCAAACAGTAGTTACTCCTCTACCCAAATTTAGGTAGTTAGAATACTAAATTGACAGTATTGTTTGTAGATATTCTAACTAATATTTTTACTTATCATATAGACAGTATGAATTATATAGAATAATTCTAAATAAGTATTGCATATCTCTATACTATATGTAGATTTGCATTATTTATAATAATTCCAAATAATGCAGAGTACAGAACTTAAAATATTTATAGCAGATGATTACTTACTTATAAGAGAGGGGATTAAAGGAATAATATGCAATCTTGACAATGCCAAAATTGTGGGTGAAAGCAATGATTTAGTTAACCTAGCAGCTAAAATTACTGAATGTAGTCCTGATATTATCATAATGGAACTTACATTATGTGACCGCCCCATCCGAGAATTAATGGAAGATATAAGAAAAGTCGCACCTAAAATAAAAGTTTTGATCGTGTCCGACTGTATATGTGAATTACCTATTATCTCTTCTATTCGTGCAGGCATTTCTGGATATATCAAAAAAAATGTAACGGAGGAAGAATTAATCAAAGCTATTCATGCTCTATCAAAAGATTTAGAATATTTCACTCCACACATCACCCAACTACTCGCTCATGGATATCTGTCTAACAACGCTTCTGGAATTAATTTTTCAGAAAGAGAGATGGAAGTGCTTCGTTACATATGCAAGGGACGATCAAATGAACAGATTGCTGAACTACTTTTTATCAGCGAAAAAACAGTTGCCACACATCGTAAAAATATTATGAAGAAGGCAACTATTAAAAAGTCAAGTGACTTAATTGTTTGGGCATTGGAAAATAGAATTGTACAACGTTAAATTCTAAACTACCTAAAAAAAGGTAGCCCTTTACCACAAATTTAGTACTAATAATCACCCACTTTAGCGTATTGCTTACCAACTGATTCTCTTATAGTTTTGCATAGTTTAGAACCAATCTAAATAATGCGAGATTTTATATTATACATATTACTATTTACATGCACTTGCACTGTGCAAGCTCAAACTGAAAGAACCACTGGTGAATTAGATACTATAATAGTAGCAAAGGAAATCGAAGAAGTCGTAGTAACCGCTACTCGCACAGAAAAAAACATAGCAGATGTAGCTACTCCTATAAAAATCATTTCAGCAGCACAGATAAATCAAATGGGCTCTCTACGTCTGAATGAGGTGCTGCAAGAACAAACTGGTTTGGCTATCATCAACGATCATGGTATAGGAATTCAGATGCAGGGCTTTAACCCTGACTACACTATGATATTGGTAAACGGAGAACCAATGATAGGTCGTACAGCTGGAACCTTCGACCTGACAAGGATAACGGTTGGAAACATCAAAAAAATAGAAATTGTTAAAGGTCCCTCTTCCAGTCTCTACGGTAGTGAAGCTCTAGCGGGTATTATAAATATAGTAACAGAAAAACCAATAGACGGATTTCGCTCTCAACTTAAACCAAGGTATAGTATAGGCAACAGAGGATACCAAGTTATGGATTTGACTGGTGACGTATCGTACAGAAAAAATAAATTCGGAATTTATGTATTTGGGAATCGTTATCACTCGGAAGGGTACGATTTAATTCCAGAATCTAAAGAGAAAACAGTTCCTCCTTTTCAAAATTATACGTTACAAACGAGGATAAATTATACTTTTTCAGCGAAAGCGGAACTGGTAGTAAATGCCCGTTATTTCAATGAGTCCAGTAAAGGGTTTACAAGTTTTACTGAAGACAATCTAACCTATAATATCAATCAAAAAGGAAGTCAATATGACTGGAATCTTAATCCTGTATTGACACTAGGTTATAACGTAAGACTAAAACAAATTATACGCTACTATGCGACTCAGTATTATAGCACCTCAGAGATGACAAATTTTTCGGATGGAAGTTTATATGACAAAAGTTTTTTTAATCAAACATTTAACCGTCCCGAAACTCAATTGGATTATCGTTGGACTGAAAATCAACAAACCACGATGGGGTTGGGCAGTACCTTTGAATCGGTTAATTCTACAAGGTATACAGAGGGAAAACAGTTTTATAACCTCTATGGATATCTACAACATGATTTTACCGTATTTAAAAAACTAACTATCGTAACCGGAGCGAGGATAGATAACCATAGCGTATACGGTAAACGATTCAGCCCTAAGATTTCCACCTTACTGAAAGCTACACAATGGCTCTCTCTGAAAGCTTCTGCTGGTCAAGGATTCAAAGCCCCTGACTTTCGACAACTCTATCTAAATTTTACAAATCCTGTAGCTGGTTATAGTGTATTTGGTTCGGAAGAAGTAAAACAACAACTCGCTTCACTGGAGCAAAAAGGACAAATCAGCCAAGTGTTGCTGGATGTCAATTCACTACAACCCATCAAAGCAGAATATTCAACAGCATATAATGTAGGATTTGTCGCCACACCAC
>JANOTP010000059.1:0-2870 GCA_031416415.1 Cytophagales bacterium
ATCTGAAATTGGAATGAAATAGTATGTGGTTGGTTCATTGGCCCCGATGTAACCCAAGAACTCATCCAGTTCTTTGAACAGGACTTTGGCACCTACCCGGTAAGCGTCTTTTCGCGCATAACCACTTATATTTTCCAGGTAAATATCAGGAGTCTGGGTGTAATCGGGAATACATATTTTAAAATCAGAGGTCTGAGTAACTTTTTTAAGACCCGTACGAGTCAAGTTGCGGTAATTAATATCACCTATTGTAGGATAAACAGTTTTTTTCATTTGGTAGGTTTCTAGTACACAAACTTACTAAATTTATTAGTTTTTGACAATATAATTAGCAAATATATTTTCAATGTACTAGAATGTATTAAGAGTCAATCAGTCCCTATTGAAAAGTAAAAGTTTAGGATTCAGAAATAGTTAATTTATATCTTTACACCTTAAATTAAAAAAATGACACCAGATAGAATCAAGTTTTTTTTACGTTCCTTTTATCAAGCTTATATTCTTAGTTGTTATGAAAGATATGAGATAGAAGCTGATAATGAATTAGAAAAAAAAGTAGAGCAATATGATATTCAAGGATATTTTTTTAAAAATTTAGATATTTATGTTGAAAATTGTGACTTTTTAAAAGAATATCAAACACTTTATAACCCTAAATTATTTGCAATTAAAAAAGAAGATGACCCAGAACTATTTAATGATCTGCAGATTTTCCTAATTGAAAACATACAATTATTTCTTCATACAATTTTAGAAACTGGGATCAACTCTTATCTACTAAAAACAACAAAAATAAAGGGTATAAAACTCTATATGAAGGTTATAGACAATACAAACATAAAATTAATAGAGTTAATCGACCAAGCGGAAGAGGAGATGAAAAACAAAAATATATTACCTCCTGCTATGGGTTAATTTAAACATCCCAAACAGTGCTTCTTTTATTTCGAAGATGTTTATGAAGATTCATTAAAAAAGCCAAAATCAAGTATAAAATTACGGGTGAACCTAAGGTCATAAATGAAGCATAAATAAAAAATAAACGAATACTTGCAGTGGCAATGCCGAACCTTTCTCCAAGAAAAGTGCAAACACCAAAAGCATATTTTTCAACATTCGACTTTAAAAACTCCATAATCTCTTGACTATAATCATTCTTTTCACAAAATTATATAATTTCGGACACTTTTAATACTATTTTCAACAAAAATTGTTAAAATATATTGTTTAAGTAAATATATAACGATAATTTCGCCCAATAGAAATTTAAACTACCTTATCGTATGAATCTTTTAGGAAAAAATTATTTAACCTTACTTGTGGCAGGTGCTATCATCCTCAACGGATGTAACAAAGCATATATTCCTGCAGTAACAGTAACTCCAAACCCCTTGGAATTACACGGAGACAGTGTAGCATTTGATATATCGGGCTCATTGCCATTGAAAAAACTTAAGAAAAAAAGAGTTTATCAAGTGGATGGTACTTATAAATACGGTGATCAATCAATAAAAGTTGGTTCAATTGAATATAAAGGAACAGAATATCCTGCATCAAAGACTCAGGCGCCTGTTATTACTAAACATTTTGCCTTTGCTTACAAACCAGAAATTGGAAATGGTGATTTAGTTGCTGTTGGTACAAACTTTAATGCTGCTAAAACAAAAGGCAAGCCATCAGAGGAATTCAAAATTGCTAAAGGAATCATTACTACAGCAAGATTATATGAGAAATATTACCATGTAGCTTATGCTAACCATGGTTATAACGATCAAGAAGAATTGATCCCAACTAATGTTTCTTTCTTCTTTGAGCAAGGTAAATCTAAGCTTAGAAAAAGCGAGACTAAAGGAAACCAAGGTAAATTCCTTGACGCTTTCATCGCTAAGAAAAACGTAACAAGAACTATTTCAGTAATTGGAACTCACTCTCCAGAAGGAAGTGAAACAAAAAACTCAAGCTTAGCTGGAGATAGAGCTAAAGTTATCGAGCAATACTATAAAGAAAGAATGGGCTTTTTCAATCAAAAAGCGTATGTAGATTCAATTAAATTCGTTTCTAAAGGCATCATACTTGATTACGAGCCATTAAGAAAAGAACTTGCTGCTGATACTACAAACATTCTTACTGCTGAAGAAAAAGCTGAAATCACTAACATCCTTAATGGTTCTGGTTCATTTGAAAGCAAACAAAATGATCTTTCTAAATTAAAGTCTTATAAAAAACTTTTCTCTAAGATCTATCCAAAACTTAGAAATGCTAAAACTGAGATTTTAACTGTAAAACCTAAAAAATCTAGAGCTGAAATTTCATTGCTTGCAAAAGGAATTGTTGATGGTACTTTAAAACAAGATACCTTAACTCAACAAGAACTTCTTTATGCTGCAACGCTTACTCCAATTTTGTCTGAGAAATCTGCGATTTATAACGCCTCTATCAAAATATCTGATAACTGGGTAGCTCACAACAATCTTGCTGCTGTATTATTAGATATGGCTAAAAAAGAAATTTCTACAAAAGAAAAATCAAACCTTGCCGTTAACGCAACGGATCATTGCTTACTTGCAAATAAACTTCAAAATAGTCCAGAGGCTCATTGCAATATAGCTGCTGCTTCTCTTATGAATGATGTTAGATCGGTTGTGATTACAGAAGCTGAAGCTTCAATTTCTGCTGGTGCAAATGATGACATCAAAAAAGGTCTTTTTGGTATGTTAGGTGTTGTATCTATTAGAGAAGGAAGATATGCTGAAGCAGTTCAATCTCTTTCTAAATCTACTGATTCAACAGTTGTACTTTATGATTTAGCTCTTGCAAATTTATTGAAAAAAGATTTCAATGCTGCTAAAGGTGGTTTTGCTACTGTAACA
>JANOTP010000060.1:0-3341 GCA_031416415.1 Cytophagales bacterium
ATCAGACAACGAACCTTTATATGCTTTTGGACATGGCTTGAGTTATGTAAACTTTGAGTATAAAAACTTGAAGTTAAAAGACAATAAGATTAAAACCAATGGTAGTACAACCGTGAGTATAGAAGTAACGAACACAGGGAAAATAAAAGCCGATGAAGTAGTACAACTTTATATAAGAGACAATGTAAGTTCGGTTACAAGACCTGTAAAGGAATTAAAAGGTTTTGAAAGAATTTCTTTAAATGCGGGGGAAACCAAAACAGTATCGTTTACAATCGATAAAAGTTCTTTGGCCTTTTATGATATCAAAATGAATTATACAGTAGAACCTGGTACTTTTAATTTAATGGTTGGAACTTCTTCTAATAAGAACCAGACAATAGTTTTAACAGTAGAATAACCAACTATATCTAGAAACAAAAAGAGCCACATTCCTTATGTGGCTCTTTTTGTTTCTAGTAATTTCCTAGATTAAAATACATCTAGTATTCTATATTTTCTATCAAGGAACATAAACAAATCTCCTTTTTTCTTATCCGAAAGAATTTGATAAAGAGGAGTAAGTGTTGAAACTGTTACAAATGTTTTATCATCTATTTTTACTTCACCTAGACCTGCTGCAATAAAGTAATTTTGAAAATCTGTTACTACTACAGCACCAAATTTAACTACTTCCAACGGTTTTATTAGTATTCTATTAAGAAGACCTAATGTATTTGTTCCTTCTTGTACTTGGCGTGCATATACATCTCTAGTAGCTTGCATCGTTTCGCGGAAAGAATCAGACATATCTTCGTTTGAATTTTTCTCTTCGTTTGCACTTTGCTGAGCATCATCCATTGCTTTTTTAGCATTATTAATAATAAAAGTCTGAATATCTAGACATTTCATCATTAACTGCGTCTTAATAGTCATCCTATCTTTCGGATCTATTTGTATAGGTTTTGCTATTTTAGGAACTATTATTTCCGGTTTTTTAGCATTTGCTACAGGTTTAGCCAATTGTTTTTGTACTACAGGTCTTTTTTTAATCTCTTCTTTTGGACCAGGAGCCGGTTTTGTTATCTTAGAACGTCTACTTTTTGCTTTTACCTTAGGCTCTTCAACTTTGGGTTGTTCTTTCACAGCCACAGGAACCGGCTTGCTAACAACCGTTTTTGCAACCGGAACTTTTGATTTAGGAGTCGGAGTAATTTTAGCAACTGGTAAAGCCTTTTTTACAGCAACAGGTTTTACTTTGTCTACCTTTTTAACTATCGCTACTGCTTTTTTAAGTATAGGTTTTGCTTTAGCAACTACTTTTTTAGGTGTAGTAATTGCTTTTTTTGCTTTAGCAACTGGTTTCGATTTTGCTGCTACCTTTTTGACAGGTGCAACCTTCTTAACAGCAGTTCCTTTTTTATCAGCTTTTTTAGAAGTGGGTGCAGGTTTTGCGCTAGCTTTTTTTGCTACCACCTTCTTTTTAGAATCTTTTTTAGCCATAAAATATTGAAAAATACTATGTTACGTTAAACAGTCTCCCTTCTCTTTCGGAAACCATATTAAATGGTTCATTCTCAATAAGAAAATGACCATCCAAATCTATATAATTTATATCATTACACAAATTAATTGCAGAAAAAATTCCTAAAGATGTTTCCACCATACAACCAATCATAGTTTTAAGACCTTGTTTTCTAGAATCTTGTAATATTTTTAACCCATTTAGATATCCTCCTGCTTTCATGAGTTTCATGTTTACTCCATGAAACTGTAATGCAATTTCTTCTATATCAAGATGGTTGGTGACAGATTCATCGGCAATTAACTCATAGGGAGTTATTTTCTTTAAATACTTATATTCTGAAACCATTGCCGCCGGAAGAGGTTGTTCAAAAAATTGAATGTTAAAATTTTTACATTTTTCCATTAAAACAACCAGACTATCAACATCTTGCCATGCTTCATTTGCATCTATTCTTAAAGGTATTCCTTCAAATTTGGCGACTTCACCTATTAGTTCTAATCCAGACTCTCGATCAATTTTTATTTTTAAATACTTAAACCTTAATAAATTATGCCTTACTACAAAATCTTTTACTTCACCTATTTTCATGATAGGCAAAGTATAGGAAGTATAAATATCAGTAGGAGCTTTTAAGCCAATAGTTGTATAAACGGGTATATTATTTTTATTAGATAGATAATGAATAAAGCACGACTCTAAACCAAACCGTAAAGAAGAATATAAATCCTTACTATCAAGCAATTCCGTAAGTTCAGTTAAAGTAGTAATTGAATTTAGTAGAGGTAGTAGAAAATTAAACTTATCTAGGATAAGTTCAGGTAACTCTCCATATCGAACGTTGGGTGCTATTTCTCCATTACCCGAATAAATACCATCTTTAACTGTAATGATAAAATTCCGTTTAAAGGAAGTCTCATTTCTTGAAATTTTCCAACTATACTTTAAAGGGAGTGTTAATTCCTGAATACTCCACGACAACATTCGGTAATGCGATTATTGGTGCTTATTAGAGTGATAAAAATCAGGACAAGGCAACCTTTTCATCGGTTTGTTCTTCTTATTAGGCTTATGATAAACGTAGGTGATATTCAATTCATGTGAGCCACCAGTACCTGCTCTTGTAAGCGTAGAAACCGTAAAATCATAACTATACTGAATACTCCAGTTATAAAAAATCCAACCAATAGAACCAACTACAGATTCACTGTTATATACTTTTGCACTAATACGTTTGAATTCAATACCTCTGTACCAACCGCCTAGCAAGAATTGATTATAGGTAAGATAACAGCCTACATCAAGTTGATCTCCTTTACCTTGCATTTTATAATGTGCTGTTGGAGTAAGAAAAATATTGTCTGCATTATGAAGATAAGCCATGTTACTCCTAGATCTTAAAGGTATTTTATACCCAGCTATAAAACTAGTTTTCATAGGTAATGATGCTCTATCTCCTGTATTATAAAAACTTAGAGAAGGTCTGTTCATATGATGAAAAGCTATACCTCCCCATATCCTTTCCGTATATCCCAATAAACCAGAGCCTATGTCAAAGTGACCTTTTTGACTTGCTGGACCAGCAACGTTACCAGAAACTACCCCTGTTTGATCATCTACTTGAGAGGGATAATACAATTTAGAATAATTTATAGAGGTATTTCCATATCCTCCTGTTAACCCAGCTCTAACCGTAAATGCTTTTGAAAGAGGTAATTCGTAAGAATATTGCAAGTTAACTTTCGTAGATTTTATATCGTTTAACCCTTGTTGATCTTGAATTACCATAAGGCCAACTCCAGAATTGTATTTGTCAAAAAAATGATCTACAGCAACT
>JANOTP010000061.1:0-34892 GCA_031416415.1 Cytophagales bacterium
GGTCTCTTTGCTGGTGCTGCTAAAGGGAAAGAAGGTAAAATCACCAAAGTGTTGGTTTCTGAAAACAAAGCAATTGTTGAAGGACTAAACATGGTAAAAAGACACTTGAAGCCAACCGCAAACAAGCCTCAAGGTAGCATTGTAGAAAAAGAAGCTCCTATCCATGCGAGCAATCTGCAAGTAAAAGATCCAAAAAATGGAAAACCTACGAAAGTAGGTAAAAAATTGGACAGCAATAAAAAATTAGTTAGATACTCTAAAAAGACCGGTGAGGTAATAAAAAATGGCTAACCCGAGATTAAAAGAAAAATACCTTAAGGATATAGTTCCTGCGTTGAAATCTAAATTTCAATACAAATCAATTATGCAGGTACCAAAAATCACTAAAATAGTGGTCAACAAAGGTATTGGTGCAGCAGTAGCGGATAAAAAATTAGTTGATATTGGAGTTGAAGAACTTACCACTATCACTGGTCAAAAAGCTCTAGCAACAAAATCAAAAAATGACATTTCTAACTTTAAACTTAGAGCTGGAGTTCCTATCGGAGCAAAAGTAACTCTAAGAGGAGAGAAGATGTATGAGTTCTTTGATAGACTAGTTTCAGTAGCACTTCCACGTGTTCGTGACTTTAAAGGAATTAACGATAAAGGTTTTGATGGAAGAGGTAATTATACTCTAGGTGTAAAGGAGCAAATTATATTTCCTGAAATCAGTATCGACAAAGTAGCAAAAATATCAGGTATGGATATTACATTCGTTACCTCTGCTACTACAGATGAAGAAAGTTTTGAACTGCTTAAGGCCTTTGGTATGCCTTTCGCCTCTCTTAAAAAATAACTAAAATGGCTAAAGAATCCGCAAAGGCTAGAGAAAGAAAAAGAGTTAAAGCAGTAGCTAAATATGCTACTAAAAGAAAAGCTCTTAAAGAAGCCGGCGACTATGCCGGATTGGATAAACTTCCAAAAAACGCTTCTCCTGTAAGATTACACAACAGATGTAAACTTTCTGGAAGACCTAAAGGATACATGAGAAAATTCGGTATTTGCAGGAACTTCTTCAGAGAAATGGCAAATGCAGGTAAAATACCTGGTGTTACTAAGTCAAGTTGGTAATATTTCTGAGAATAGTTTTTTAATTAAAAAAACTTTCTTAACTTTGCAGCCCTGTTTCAGGACTTTTAAATTTAATGACTGATTACGAATTTATTATAAAAATTAGATAGATATGACTGATCCTATCGCAGACTATTTGACAAGACTAAGAAATGCAGTGAAAGCAAAACACCGCATAGTTGAAATACCTGCTTCAAATATCAAAAAAGAAATAACAAAAGTACTTCATGATAAAGGGTACATACAAAGCTATAAATTTGAAAATAGCTCTGTACAAGGTGTTATCAAAATAGCTTTAAAGTACAATGCTGTAGACAAACAACCAGCGATAGTAAATCTTGAAAGAATAAGTAAGCCAGGTCTTAGAAAATATAAGTCTGCCGAAGAATTACCAAGAGTTTTGAATGGTCTAGGTATTGCAATTCTTTCTACATCTAAAGGTATTGTTTCTGATAAAGAAGCAAGAGCGATGAATATAGGTGGCGAAGTTCTTTGTTACGTTTATTAATATTAAAAAATAAGGTTGATTAACAACTTTCAAAAAGTATAAGTATGTCAAGAATCGGTAAAAATCCAATCACATTGCCTGCAAAAGTAGAAGTTACTGTAAGTAATGGTAATGTGGTAGTTAAAGGTCCTAAAGGAACTTTAACTCAAGCTATTGATCCAGATATTATGGTGAAAATAGCGGATGGTGTAGTTGAAGTAACACGTCCAACGGATCAAAAAAGACATAAATCTTTACATGGTCTTTATAGATCTTTAATCAATAACATGATTACTGGTGTTAATGAAGGTTACAAACTTGATCTAGAATTAGTAGGTGTTGGTTTTAAAGCTAATGCAGTAGGTAGTATATTAGAATTAAGTTTGGGTTATTCACACAATATCTTTATGGCTTTGCCAACTGAAATTGCTGCTAAAACACTAACTGAAAAAGGTAAAAATCCTATCGTTACATTAGAAGGAATTGACAAACAATTAATAGGTCAAGTAGCTGCAAAAATAAGATCGTTACGTAAAGTTGAGCCTTACAAAGGTAAAGGTATCCGTTTTGTAAACGAAGTAGTAAGAAGAAAAGCTGGTAAAACTGCCGCTAAATAATAATTAAGTAACAACGAAAAGGGGAGACCCTAATCATTTTAATAAAAAGTTTTAAAATGGCAACTGTAAAAACGTTAAGAAGATTAAGAATCACTAGAGGTATCAGAAAGAAAATTTCTGGAACTGTAGCAAAGCCAAGACTTGCTGTTTTCAGAAGTAACGCTGGTATATATGTACAATTAATAGATGATTTATCAGGAAAAACATTAGTAAGTGCATCTTCTCAGGAATTAAAAGCTGAAAAAGGTACTAAAGTTGAAATTTCTAAAAAAGTTGGTATCTCTATCGCTAAAAAAGCACTAGCAGCAGGACTTGCTGACGTTGTTTTTGATAGAGGTGGTTTCTTGTACCACGGTAGAATAAAATCATTAGCAGAAGGAGCCCGCGAAGGCGGATTAAAATTCTAAGAATAATATGTCACAAAATTCAAAATCAGTAAAAGCTAGCGAAATCGACTTGAAAGAAAAAGTCGTTTCAATAGGAAGAGTTACTAAAGTAGTAAAAGGTGGACGTAGGTTCAGTTTTGCAGCTATCGTAGTAGTAGGAAACGGAGATGGCGTAGTTGGATATGGTTTAGGAAAAGCAAATGAAGTTACAGATGCTATAACTAAAGGTATCGAAGATGCTAAGAAAAATTTAATTAAAGTTCCAATTCTTAAAGGAACTGTACCACATGCAATTCATGGTAAATATAGTGGTGGTTTTGTTTTCTTAAAACCTGCTGCAACGGGAACTGGTGTTATAGCCGGTGGTGCGATGCGTGCAGTATTGGATAGTGCAGGAGTAAAAGACGTTCTTGCAAAATCTAAAGGATCTTCAAATCCACATAATGTTGTAAAAGCAACATTTGATGCTTTATTGAAAATGAGAGCTCCACACGTGGTAGCTAATCAAAGAGGAATTGCTTTAACAAAAGTATTTAACGGAAAATAATAATGGCTAAGGTAAAAATTACCCAAGTAAGAAGTTTAATAGACAGACCGAAAGATCAGAAACTTACTATACAAGCACTTGGACTTGGTAAAATAAGTAAATCTGTAGAAGTTGAAGCTACTCCTCAGATAAAAGGAATGATCAATAAAGTAAGTCATTTGATTACAGTTACTGAATTATAATAAGATGAAACTTAATACATTAAAACCTGCAACAGGTTCAGTAAAAGGAAATAAGAGAATCGGTCGTGGTACTGGTTCTGGAAGAGGTGGTACTTCTACAAGAGGTCACAAAGGTGCTAAATCAAGATCTGGTTACTCACGTAAAGTAGGTTTTGAAGGTGGACAAATGCCTCTTTATAGACGTTTACCTAAATTCGGGTTCAATAACCCAAATAAAGTAGAATATAAAGCTATCAATCTTGATACTCTTCAAGAACTAGCCACTAAAACATCTCTTCAAATCGTAGATTTGAATGCGTTGTTGGAAAATGGCCTTGTTTCTAGAAAAGACAGAGTTAAAATTCTTTCTCGTGGAGAATTAACAAGCAAAGTAGAAGTTAGTGCTCATGCTTTCTCAAAAGCAGCTATTGCTGCAATAGAAAAAGCGGGTGGTAAAACAACCGTACTATAATTCATGAAAAGGTTAATACAAACCATACAGAATATATTTTCTATAGAAGAACTGAGAACCAGGATACTTTATACTCTTGGTTTTTTGGTTATGTTCAGATTAGGATCATTCATAGTCCTACCAGGAATAAGCATTTCTGATGTAGACAAGGCTAAGCCTGTAGAGGGGATTCTAGGTATAATCAATACATTTAGTGGTGGAGCGTTTAGTAACGTTTCAGTATTCGGTCTTGGTATTATGCCTTACATTACAGCTTCTATAGTAATACAATTGTTAGGATTTGCTTGGCCTTACATGCAGAAATTGCAAAAAGAAGGTGATTCTGGTAGAAAAAAGATAAATAATTACACAAGAATATTAACGGTTATTGTAGCTACGTTGCAATCAATCGGGTATTTAGCTACGTATGTTCAACCAGAAATGATTATCCCTGGAATGGACGCTTCTGGCTTCGTTATTACTAGAATAGCTGCATTAATAGCAGGTACAATGTTCTGTCTTTGGTTAGGTGAAAAAATAACAGATAAAGGTATTGGTAATGGTATCTCAATGTTGATCATGGTTGGGATCATATCTAGACTCCCACAAGCAATATTGTCCGAAGCATTAACTAGACAATTAAAAGGAGCATTGCCTTTTATATTAGAATTAGTTATTTTCTTCTTCATAATATTAGCTGTTGTAGCAATTACTCAAGCCGTAAGACGTATACCAGTTCAATACGCAAAACAAATAATAGGTAATCAAGCTGTAGGTGGACAAAGACAATATTTACCATTGAAAGTTATAGGTGCTGGTGTTATGCCAATTATATTCGCACAGTCGGTAATGTTTTTACCTCAATTAATAGGTTCCTTATTTAACGATAATGAATCAATAGCTACGGTAGCAGCTGCCTTTAGTGATTTCACTTCTTGGCAATATAACCTTGCAACAGTGGTGATGATTATATTATTCACGTTCTTTTATACTGCAATCTCTATAAATCCTCGTCAAATTTCAGAGGATATGAAAAGAAATGGTGGGTTTATACCAGGTATCAAACCAGGTGAAGCCACATCAGAATATATAGATCAAGTATTATCTAAAATCACATTGCCAGGTGCGCTATTCCTTGCTATCATTGCTATAATGCCAGCATTTGCAGCAATGGCAGGTGTTCAAAGAGAGTTTGCTTATTTCTTTGGTGGTACATCATTACTTATATTAGTTGGAGTTGTATTAGATACTTTACAACAAATAGAAAGTTATTTATTGGTAAGACAATACGATGGAATGATGAAGACTGGAAGAATTAAAGGTCGTGCTCAGGAAGCAGCAACAGTATAAGCTGCAATTATAAAGATGATATATTGCAAAACTGAAGCGGAAATTGAGCTTATAAAACAAAGTGCCGAAATATTAGGCAAAGCTCACGCAGAAGTAGCAAAAAATATAAAACCAGGAGTAACGACTTCTGAGTTAGATAAAATAGCTTACGATTACATAACTAAAAATGGAGGCAAACCCTCTTTTAAAGGTTATAAAGGCTATCCTAGTTCTTTGTGTATTAGTGTTAATGAAGTCGTAGTACATGGCTTACCAAATAATTACGAACTAGTTGAAGGAGATGTAATCTCTATTGACTGTGGGGTTTATTTAAATGGTTTCCATAGCGACAGTGCTTATACTTATGGGGTTGGAGAGATTTCAGATGAGAAAAGGTTACTCTTAAAAGTGACAAAAGAATCATTGTACATTGGAATTGCTCAAGCTTTATCTGGTAACAGAACAGGAGATATAGGACATGCTGTACAAAGCTTTGTAGAAGGAGCTGGTTATTCTGTAGTCAGAGAATTAGTAGGTCACGGAATAGGTAAGAGTCTTCACGAAGAACCTGAAGTTCCTAATTATGGAAAAAAAGGTACAGGAGTAAGACTTCAAGAACGAATGGTAATAGCCATCGAACCTATGGTAAACATGGGTAAAAAAAATATCTTTCAAGAGAAAGATGGTTGGACCATAAGAACAGCAGATAGAAAACCATCTGCACATTTTGAACATACAGTAGCAATAGGAAAAGGTAAAGTAGAAATATTAACTACTTTCAAATATATAGAAGAAGTATTGGGAATATAAATATAAATGTCAAAACAGTCATCAATAGAGCAAGACGGAACAATATTAGAAGCATTATCTAATGCGATGTTCCGAGTAGAATTAGAAAATGGCCATCAAGTTATAGCCCATATTTCAGGTAAGATGAGAATGAATTATATAAAAATTCTCACAGGAGATAAAATTAGACTGGAAATGTCTCCTTATGATTTAACAAAAGGTAGAATAGTATTTAGGTACAAATAGTTTATAAGCGTACAGTTATGAAAGTTAAAACATCCATAAAGAAAAGAAGTGTTGATTGCAAAATCATCAGACGCAACGGTAAGTTGTATGTTATCAATAAAAAGAACCCAAGATATAAACAAAGACAAGGTTAATATATAATACTATGGCAAGAATTGCAGGTGTAGATATTCCGGATAACAAGCGTGGCGAGATCGCATTGACCTACATATTCGGTATCGGTCGTAAATCGGCTCAGGATATCCTATCAAAAGCTGGAGTGCATTTTGATAAAAAGGCAGGCGAGTGGACTCAAGAAGAATCTACTACAATTAGAAATATCATCGGTGCTGAAATAAAAACCGAAGGTGTATTAAAATCAGAAGTTCAACTAAGTATCAAACGCCTTTTAGATATAGGATGTTACAGAGGCTTAAGACACAGAAAAGGACTTCCAGTAAGAGGTCAAAGAACTAAAAACAACTGTAGAACCAGAAAAGGTAAACGTAAGACAGTTGCGAACAAGAAAAAAGTTACTAAATAGTAAGTAAGAGATAGTAATATGGCTCAGCAAAATTCATCCGCAGCAAAAAGAAAAGACAAAGCTAAGAAAAGAGTAGTAGTAGTGGAGTCTGTAGGTCAGGCACACATAAAAGCGTCTTTCAATAATATCATTATTTCACTTACCAATCAGTCAGGTCAAGTTATATCTTGGGCTTCTGCTGGTAAAATGGGATTCAGAGGGTCTAAGAAGAATACTCCTTATGCAGCTCAGGTTTCAGCACAAAATTGTGGCCAAGTGGCATACGATTTAGGTCTTAGAAAAGTTGAAGTGTTTGTAAAAGGACCAGGTGCAGGAAGAGAATCTGCTATCAGAACTTTACAAGGAGTAGGTATAGAAGTAACTTTAATAAAAGATATTACTCCAATGCCTCACAACGGTTGCAGACCTCCTAAAAAGAGAAGAGTATAATAAATTAAATGTTGAATATTGAATATTGAATTATTTATTTTCCTTAATTCAACATTCATAATTTAGAATTCAAAATTTCAAAAAAATGGCAAGGTATACAGGTCCTAAAGTTAAAATTTCAAGAAAGTTCGGAGAACCAGTGTTGGGTACTGGTAAGGCATTGCAAAAGAAAGCATATCCTCCTGGACAACATGGAAGAAATAAGAAACGTAAAGTTTCGGAGTACGCTACACAGCTTGCTGAAAAACAAAAAGCTAAATATACTTACGGAGTGTTGGAAAGACAATTCGCTAAGACATTTAACTTGGCTGCTCGTAAAGGTGGTATTACTGGAGATAACTTATTGAAATATCTTGAAGCAAGACTTGATAATACAGTATTCAGATTAGGTCTAGCACCTACAAGAAGATCTGCACGTCAGTTAGTTTCTCATAATCACATTATCGTAAACGGAGAAGTAGTAAATATTCCTTCTTATAGCCTTAAACCAGGTGAAGTTATCGCAGTAAGAGAGAAATCAAAATCTCTTGAACTTATCGAAGATAGTCTCGCTGCTAGAGGTGGTAAAAAATTCTCTTGGTTAGAATTTGAATCTTCTACACTTACAGGAAAGTTCGTTAACTATCCTACAAGAGATGAAATTCCTGAGAATATCAACGTACAGTTGATTGTC
Source organism: Cytophagales bacterium (assembly GCA_031416415.1). Lineage (GTDB taxonomy): Bacteria > Bacteroidota > Bacteroidia > Cytophagales > Cytophagaceae > JANYCO01. The sequence continues at coordinate 7,752 of JANOTP010000061.1, forward strand.
GAGTTATACTCTAAATAATAGTATTGATAGAAATTCGTATATTGCATCAGCAAATGCGAATTTTGTCATTCTAATTAACTAAAACTTTTAAAAAAACTATATAATATGTCAATACTATCATTTCAAATGCCGGAAAAAGTGGTAATGGAAAAAGCAACAGATTTTCATGGTCTGTTCGAATTTAAACCATTAGAAAAAGGCTATGGTGTTACGATAGGAAACGCACTTAGAAGAATTTTACTTTCTTCTTTAGAGGGCTATGCAATTACTGGTATCAAAATCCCAGGTGTTTTGCATGAGTTTTCGACTATCCCTGGCGTTGTAGAAGATGTTACTGAAATTATTTTGAATCTGAAAATGGTTAGATTTAAAAAAATCTCTGATGTAAACGAATCTAAAATTGTAGTTTCTATCAAGAAACAAGAGCAATTCAAAGCAGGTGACATAGCTAAATTTACGTCTGCTTATCAGATTTTAAATCCTGAGTTTGTTATCTGTAATCTTGACTCTGCAACGAGCTTTGACATAGAAATTACTCTTGAAAAAGGAAGAGGATATGTTTCTTCTGAAGAAAACAAACCTACTGAGCAAGTTTTTGGATTTATTCCAATTGATGCTATTTTCACTCCGATAAAAAATGTTAAATACAGTATTGAAAATACTCGTGTGGAACAAAAAACGGATTATGAAAAATTAATTCTTGAAATCGAAACAGATGGATCTATTCATCCAGAAGATGCTCTTAAAGGTGCTGCTAATATTTTGATCAAACACTTTATGTTGTTCTCTGATCAAACTATGACACTCGATTCAGTGAAAGCTGAAGAAGAATCAGTAGTGGATGAAGAAATGCTTCGTATGAGAAAATTACTTAAAACGAACATAGCAGACCTTGATCTTTCGGTAAGAGCTTACAATTGCCTTAAAGCAGCTGATATTAAAACTCTTGGAGATTTAGCATCACTTGATATTTCTGATATGATGAAATTCAGAAACTTCGGTAAAAAATCTCTTGCAGAATTAGAACAATTAATCACTGACAAAGGGCTTACTTTTGGAGTTGATATAGTAAAATATAAATTAGACGAAGAATAACAACAAGTTTTGAATTACTAGTAATGAGTTTAGGATTTATTACTAGTAACTCATAAATACAACAATAACATGAGACACGGAAAGAAATTTAATCACCTAGGTAGAACCTCTCAACACAGACAAGCATTATTGTCTAATATGGCTTCTTCTTTAATTCTTGAAAAAAGAATTGAAACAACAGTTGCTAAAGCGAAAGCGTTGAGGAAATATGTAGAACCTCTTCTTACAAGAGCAAAAAGCGATTCAACTCATACAAGAAGAGTTGTATTCTCTTATTTGCAAAATAAAGAATCTGTTAAAGAATTATTCGATAACGTATCTGAAAAAATCGCTTTAAGACCAGGTGGATATACTAGAATCGTTAAAACTCAATTTAGATTGGGAGATAATGCTGATATGTGTCTTATGGAGTTAGTAGATTACAACGAACTATACACTAAAGAAGCTGGTAAGAAAACTACTAGAAGAAGAGGTAAGAAAACTACAACTACTAGCAAAACAGAAACTGGTACTGAATCAACTGATAAAAAAGATACTCCATCAGAATAATTTTCTGGAGAATGATCATATAATAAAAAAGGGCTTATTTAAGCCCTTTTTTATTATAATAACCTCTAATATGGTTCCATTTTATATAGAACAAATCGAAAATCATAGGGATCGTATGACGAAAAAGGCTTACGCTCGACCCTTCCTGATTTCTTAACCTTACTGGTATTCTTTTGATATCGTAATTCCGTTTCATCGCTATATAAATAGTCTCGACGTCAAATGCGAAACCATTTATCCTGCTTACTCCAAAAATGTCATCGGCAATAGTTTTTCGAAACCCTTTGATACCGCATTGAGTGTCATTCATTCCTGTAGTGACAAATCTCCCAACAAAAAAAGTGAAAAGTATACTGCTTATTTTTCTGGCAAATGGAATCTCTGTGAAGTAGCTAGAGGACTCAAGTGTGCGATCACCAACCGCAAGATCAAACTCTTTTGCATCTAGGTAGTTTAAGATAGTATTAATCGCTTCATAGTTGAAAGGAATGTCGCAGTCTGTAAAAATAATATATTGCCCCTTTGAGTTAGATACTCCATTTCTTATGGAAGCCCCTTTGCCTATGTTTTTTTCATTGCTGTAATAACTGCAATTATATTTTTGCGCACTCGTCTGAAGCGCATTTGAGTCTGTTGAGCCATCGTCAATCAAGATTATTTCGTAGGAATAAGTCTGATTGTTTAAAAAAGAAATCAGTTCTGGCAATTGCTTACTTACAATTAAGCTGGAATTATAACAGGGTAGGAGTAGGCTTAAGTAGGTCATAGTTAATTTGCGCCAATTATCTTTTAGAGTAATATCTGTTATTTTTTGAAATATACAAGGAGTCGGAATCGTATATATTTAAATGGTAGGGCCTAATTGTTAAATTGTCAATAACAATAGTTTGATTGGGACGCAAGTCTTTATTGAAGATTGTGATTTTAATTGTATCCCTTTTGTTTAGAATTGTAATAGGAAAATCAATTAATGTCCAGTTTTTATTAAATTGTTTAAATGCCCATAACGGGTTAGTGGTATAGGAGGAATAGTGTTTCCCCGTACTGTCGGTTTGGCTAACCTCTATTGAAGTTCTAGGGTAAAGGTCTTTTTTGAAATTGAACATCCAAAAAGAAAAACTAAAAACTTTGCTAGTGTCATTGAATGGAAATGGAGAGTTGTAAATAATTTTATTCTCGTCAGCATTAAATTCCATAGCCCCTGTTCCTCTGAAAGTGTTTTTATTCTTTTGATTGTCAAATGTTAGAAGTTCATAAGACGACTCTTTAGGATTTGTATTTTCTCTGGATAGTTCATTTATAACAAGTGACTTTCTTTCTGCATAAATTTGTTTAATAGCTTCTGGGTAAAATTCAAGAATTTCGTATTCGTTGTTTTTAAACAATAATATGCTTTTATTGTAAAGTAGGAATTCTTCAGAGTTTAATTCTTTTTTTCTACATACTACTAAAAAAGCTTTACTCTGTTCTATAGGGGGGAGTTCAGGTAGATATGAATTGTCTGTAATAATTGAAATGTTTTGATACGTCTGGGATAAAGAGGTGCGGCTGGAGGAAACAGCATATAAAGGCAATCCTGTTTTTAGAGAAACTATATAAGAATATTTAATGATATCGCTATTGGTTGGAATCGTTACATTTTCTGAACCAATATGAAAGTAAGGGAGTGGTAAGATTGCTTGATATTTTCCAATATCGATTTTTGTTAGCCAGACATCTTGAGTGAGGGTGTTATTTTTGTCTTCTAATTCTGGTATCCTATTTTGAATGGATTCACTAATGCTAGATACCGAAGGGTATGCTTCTGAAAATAAAACTGTAAGGGTTGATAAGTAAATTAGGAATCGGATCCTAATATGCGCGTTCTTAGCCCACTGATAGATTAAATAGAATCCAATTATATTGATCGTATAAAAGAAGATCCATGAAAATCTACCAATGCCACGCATTTGTTTTATGGGGCCAGAATATTTTAAAAGATATTCGAACGTTAAAAAAGGATAGCCGAATGAATAAAGTAACGATAATAATGAGGTTAATAATAATATATCTAAAAATGTATCACCCGTCAGTATTATTTTTTTTCTTAGAATTAAATTTTTTATTGGTATAACTAACAAAGATAAAAAAGTAATTATCCCTATTAATCCAATATATGCTTTTCCTTCCCATTCGTAATTTTCTGGTGTAACAAAAAATCTAATAAAGCCTTCATACCATTGTCCCATAGGGAAGAATATACTAGATGAATTAGCTTTATATATTAAGAAACCCCAAGGCAAGCTAGTTCTATCGGGCATGCTGTTAGATAGAACTAAAAGTAATTGTATGCATAGATACGGGCCAATTATTTGCAGTGCAAAATGTAAAATAAGACGCAATTTCCCTATAGTAGTATTTTCTTTTTTTATAAATAAAATAAAAAAATACACGCCATATATTATTCCGGCAAAGCCGAAATAATATAAATGCTGAGAGGCTAAAAGAAAAACGAAAAGGCCAATTAATAAACTTTTTATTATACTGGGACGTTTGTAAAATGAGTTTAAAAAATAAATAAGTGCAGGTATCGCAAATTGAAAAGTAAGTGCAAGGTGCCCTCCCATTCGGTCTAGTTGAGGAGATAAATAAGCAATACCAGTAGCGGCAAGAGAGCCGTATAACCAATTTATATTAAATTGTTGAAATATAAGAAATATAAATACCGCTGAAATAGGGATCGAAATAAGTATCAAGAAATTTATTATCCCCACACTGTAATCACTAAAGTCCAAAATAGGTTTAATGATTTTTATAGGATTTGTAATAGCAGGTAAGCAGCCCGTAAAAAAAACACTTTCACCATAAGGATAATTTATTGATTGTTGGCGAAGTAGGCCCGTGTCAAATTTTGTGTGATAAATTACTTCAAAATAAGTTTGTAATCCATCACCAGAGGAAGAGAAATAATATTGATTTGGGTTTTTAAAAATTGGATAGAAGAAAAGAAGTAGAATGCTAAAAGAAAACAGAAACGTAATGACCGTACCTTTGTATTTGAGTAAAAATTTAAAATTTTCAAAAATCATGTTAATATAAAGTAAAGGGTGGTTTGCCTCTATAGTAATTGTATACTCTCTTTCATTAATTCACTAAGTTATACTAGTAAATACTATAAAACAACTTCTTCTAATAGAAGTAGTTTTAAGTTGTCTTATTTTAATGAAGTTTTATGAATTATGATTCTTTTATAATTTGTGGTAATGAATGCTTCGAGTCAATTTATTTTGGTAGGTTTATACTTGAAATAACAATGATAATTACATAGTAAGAAATGACAAAAGATAACAAATATTTTTCTACCATAGATATACTTAGAGGGGTTGCTTGTATGATGGTGGTGTTTTTTCATTTTTCTACACATAATAGTTATAATGGAGACTATCTTTCTGAAACCAATTTATTAAGAGTAGTTGGAAGTTATGGTTATTTAGGTGTTTATGCGTTTTTTGTTATTTCTGGTTTTATTATACCGTATAGTTTAGCCCAAAACAATTATAAAATAAAAAATAGTTTTATTTTTTTAAAAAAAAGAATGTGGCGATTATGGCCAGCTTATTTCGTTTCATTGTTATTAGTTATGCTTCATACAAAGTTACATTCATCGATGTGGGGTATTGAATTCAGGATAGAATGGTTGAAATTTTTTCTACATTTAATTTACTTGCCTAGTATATTTGGATACGAATGGTATAATATTTTATATTGGACTCTAGGCATTGAATTTCAATTTTATATTTTAATGGCTTTAGCGTATCCTTTTTTTGTTCATAAACATAAAATCGTCAGAGTTGTAACATTGCTTTTATTTGCATTAATATATCTATTCTTTCAGGATGGAAGATATGTAACAAGTCAAAGTGCATTGTTTGTTTTTGGGATTCTAGCCTTTATGTTATATACCTCACGTTTGTCCTTACTTGAATTTTTAATTTTAATGAGTTTAAATGTGATTTTTGTCCAATTTCAGCACGCTAATGGACCAATATTAATTGCAATAGTTGGAGTTGTAACATCCTTAGTGATTGTATATGTAAATCTTGATTTTTGGATAGGAAAAGAGTTAGGTAAAATTTCTTATTCGCTTTATCTTACCCATGGCTTTATAGCTGTAAATGCACTTTTGTTTAGCTTGAAAATTGAATATGTGAAAGAATATGAATGGCTTAGAATTCTAGTTTTAGTAGTATCAATGATATTTTCGATAGCGTTGGCTTACTTGTATTGGTTTTTAATAGAAAGGCCTTCACAGTTAAAATCAAAAGAAATAGAATATGAAGCGCCATTGGGTTAATTATGGTAAATATTGAATAAATGCCATAAATTAGTTGCCAACAAACTTTAATAATCACTTCTCTTTCCTTAATTTTGCTCAATTTGAATAGCATACTAGATAGAGATAAAATATATGAAAATTAATTCCCGAAAAGAAGCTTACCTAGTACTGGAAGACGGTACTTGGATGAAAGGAACTGCTGTTGGTAAAATAGGAACTACTACCGGAGAAATTTGTTTTAATACAGGTATGACTGGTTATCAGGAAATATATACTGATCCTTCTTACTACAAACAAATAATTATTAATACTACGGCTCACGTAGGTAACTATGGTACTCATGATAGTGAAGTAGAATCATTAGGTGTTAAGTTTAGTGGTTTAGTTTGTAAGACTTTTTCTGACATTACTTCCAGACATGATTCAGACGCCTCTTTACAAGAGTATTTTGAAAGAAATAATATTGTAGGAATTGCAGATGTTGATACAAGAGAATTGGTTCGTCATGTAAGATCTGCAGGGGCTATGAATGCTATTATCTCTTCAGAGATTTTAGACGTAGAAAAATTAAAAGAAGAACTTAAGAAAGTGCCGTCAATGGTTGGCTTAGAACTTTCAAGTGAAGTGAGTACAAAAGAACCATATTTTGTTGGCGATGAAAATGCAGCTTTAAAAGTAGCAGTACTTGATCTTGGAGTAAAGACCAGTATTCTTACAAATATCGCTTCACGTAATTGTTACTGTAAAGTATTTCCTGCTAAAACTACTTTTGAAGAAATGCAAAAATGGAAACCAAACGGATATTTTATTTCCAATGGTCCCGGCGATCCATCAGTAACGGTTTATGCAATTGAAACAGTAAAGAAAATTTTAGCAGAAGACAAACCACTTTTTGGTATTTGTCTTGGACATCAAATACTAGCGGAAGCAAATGGCATCCCTACCTATAAAATGCACAACGGACATAGAGGACTTAATCAGCCTGTTAAAAATCTAATTACTGGTCTGTCGGAAATTACTTCTCAGAATCATGGTTTTGCAGTAAATGCAGAAGCCGTAGCAAAAAGCGGAAACGTCGAGATTACTCATATAAATTTAAATGATAATACTGTTGAAGGTATTCGTGTGAAAAATAAAAAAGCATTCTCTGTTCAACACCACCCTGAGTCTTCACCAGGGCCGCACGATTCAAGATATCTTTTTGATGAATTTGTAAAAATGATGCAATAGTTGCTAAGCGTATAGCACAAAAGTAAAGCTGTTGATTTAAAATATAGGATTAAATTCGGTTAGTGTAACAGCTAACCTTTACTAAATTCTTTGCTGTATTAAGTGAATGAATTTCTTTGAAAAAATGGAGAAAGCCCACCATGAATTATAACAATTTCAATGAATGTAGGTAGATATCCTAAATCTATTAAAATAGGAATAGTAGGGTTGCTTTTTATAACTGGTAATTTCTGGTTTGGTAACCACGTATTTGAAACTAAATTTAAAGAGTATAGAATTTTCTCTGATGCTTTAGGCTATTATTCCTATTTACCAGCTCTTTTTATAGAAAAGGATATTAGTGTACAATATGGCTATAGTTTACCTAATGGTAAATTTATTAATAAATATAATTATGGGGTAGCCTTTTTTGAAATGCCTATTTTTTTAATTCAATATAAACTAGCAGGACTTTTTAAAGTGAAGCCAGATAGTTATGGGATTTATTATGCAAGAGGGATACTCTTGTCTTCAAGTATTTATTTATTTTTTGGCTTGTTAATGTTGTATACTTATTTGAAAAGTTTTTTTGGATTGTATGCTTCTACAGTAACAACTTCATTGATCTATTTAGGTACTAATCTTTTCTTTTATGCAACTGCAGAGTCTGGTATGTCGCATGTATATTCTTTTTTTTGTGTTACCGGAGTTTTGTATTTTACTGAAAAGGCTATTCGGACAAATTATTTATCGTACCACAGTATAAATGCTCTTTTTATTGCTTTTGTAATTGTGATTCGCCCTATTAATGTACCTATAGTAGTTTTTTTTCTTTTTTATGACTTATATAGCTTTGTCGATATTAAACGTAGGATTGTTTTTTATTTTAAAAATATACACATTTCTCTTTTGTATGTTTTTCTATCAATTCTTGTGTTTATTCCACAAATGATTTATTGGAAAATGGTTACAGGTAATTATTTAGTTTATTCATATGGTTACAATAACGAAAGTTTTATTTATTGGAACTCACCTAGATTTTTGGATGTTTTTTTTGGAGTACAATGTGGTTGGTTGCCTTATACTCCTGTAATGATCATTGCCTTAATAGGCTTAGTAATATTAATCGTAAATAGAAAATATAATGGACTGGCAATAGGGCTTACTTTTTTATTTATTAGTTATTTATGTGCCAGTTGGTGGTGTAATTTTTCTTGCTCTTTCGGATATAGAAGTTTTGTTGAATATTACCCTTTATTATCAATCCCTCTAGCATGGACTATTAAAAAGTACATAATAGATAGAAGTACTATTTTTACAGTTTTGTTTACTGTTTTTGTAATTTATGTTAATTTAAAAATCACCTATTTTAATATTTTTCTTGGATGGAATTGGTGTGATAAAGAATGGTCATGGTTAATGTATTGGAAGGCTTTGAAATATATATTTTTCAATGAAATAATTAAATATTAATTACGACTAAACTACACATCTGCTGAATTGTTAATCTTATCGTTCCGTTTTTATTATCTCAAATCTTTTTTTAAATGAAAGAAAACGTTTTTCAAATAGCTCATAGCTAATCGCTGCAACGATACAGGTAATAACAATATTGAGCGCTAGAAAGAAAAATACATTGTGAAAAATAGTGCCAGTGATTTTATTCTCCATGCCTATAATAAAAGGTATCAATATATTGCCAAACATATAAATGCCATAAGAAGTTTTACCGAAGTAATGAAGAATGTTTTTTTCTTTGAAATTTAAAAAGGCTTTCTCGTTAAATAAATAGTTGATCATTTCAAAGGCTATTACACCTACATAAAAATATTTTTTCATCATAGAGGTAAATGGACTGTTCCATAAATTATTAGGCTCTATGCAAAGTAGTGCTATGAATACACTATAGATAATTATTCGTACCCATATAGAGGACGTTGGTTTAAAAGGAGTATTAAAATGTACATAGGCCAGTGCAGCACCTATCACCATTACATCTATCCTTGAGATGGTATGTAGGTATAACGTGAAATAGGGAGAGGGAATAAATAACGATGCATATCCTCGAAATAGGATCGATATTAAAATGAAAATGGCAAATACAGTAGGCAGTTTTTTGTGTGGAACAAATGCTATAATAAGAGGCCAGAAAAGATAAAAATGTTCTTCCACACAAATAGACCAGAAGTGAGCAAATGGGAAATCCCAGCTCTCTGTAATAAGCGTTTTGAAATTATTAACAAAGAAGATTGTACTTAAGTAATCTGGTTGGTTGTTTTTAGTAATGTAGACCAATAGTGGTGCTAGTAAAATGGTTAGATAATATAAGGGTAATATTCTTAATGCTCTTCGTAAATAAAATTTACCAATATGTACAGTTCCATTTTTTTGCTTTTCTGTTAAAAGTAAGTACGTTATGAGGAATCCACTAATAAGGAAGAAGGTTTCTACCCCTAGATTGAAGTTACTTACAAGCGTAGAAACGAGAGTGCCAATATAATTAGGCTCGGTTATAGAGGTTCCTTGCAGCCATAGAGGTTGTCCATACCATCCTTTCCAAGCTTCATAGGCATGTGCCACAACAACCGTTAAAGCTGCTAAAAGCCTGATAATATCTAAATTGTAAAAATGTATCTTTTCTTTTACTTGTTCCATAATGAGGGTTTAAAGATACTAAAATATTAGATTGGACTGAGAGATGTTAAATAAATTATAGGGGTTGATATTTTTTCATTTGCTCTTAAAATTCCTATATTTGCCCTGTACAGGGTAAAAGTTTTAATAGATTTAGTATAAATCTTACAGTTTTTTCCACTTGTGCCTTATCAGTTTGTAAAATTATAGAAACCTAAATATTTTATCACAATGAGTTTAATTGAACAAATAGTAGCTCGTCAGATTTTTGACTCGAGAGGAAATCCTACTGTAGAAGTAGATGTGTATACCGAAAATGGTTGTATGGGCAGAGCTGCTGTTCCATCTGGAGCTTCTACTGGTTCTCACGAAGCTGTAGAGCTTAGAGACGGTGACAAAAATGCGTACATGGGCAAAGGCGTATTGAAAGCTGTATCGAATGTAAACGAGATTATTGGTGTTGAACTTATTGGTTCAGATGTTTTCGATCAGAATCTGATTGATAAAATCATGATCGAATTGGATGGTACTCCAAACAAAGCGAAGTTAGGTGCTAATGCTATTCTAGGTGTTTCTCTTGCAGTAGCAAAAGCAGCAGCAGACGAAGCAAACATGCCTCTTTATAGATATGTAGGTGGTGTAAATGCTAACACACTTCCTGTTCCAATGATGAACATCATAAACGGTGGTTCTCATGCGGATAACTCAATCGATTTTCAAGAATTTATGATCATGCCAGTAGGTGCTAAAACATTTACGGAAGCAATGAAAATGGGTTCTGAAATTTTCCATAACCTTGCGAAAGTTTTGAAATCACAAAAAATGTCTACCAACGTAGGTGACGAAGGTGGTTTCGCTCCAAATATCGCTTCTAATGAAGAAGCTCTTAAAACCGTAATCAAAGCAATCGAATTGGCTGGCTTCAGACCAGGCGAAGATGTTATGATCGCTTTTGATGCAGCTGCTTCTGAATTCTATGATGCAGAAACAAAATTATATCACTTCAAAAAATCAACTGGAGATAAATTAACTTCTTCTCAGATGGCTTCTTTCTGGGCTGATCTTGCTAGTCGTTACCCTATCGCTTCTATCGAAGATGGAATGGCTGAAGACGACTGGGCTGGATGGGCTGAACTTACTAAATTAGTAGGTGACAAAGTTCAATTGGTTGGAGATGATCTTTTCGTTACAAACGTAGACCGCCTTTCAATGGGTATCGAAAAAGGAATTGCAAATTCTATCCTTGTAAAAGTAAATCAAATCGGAACACTTACAGAAACAATTAACGCAGTATCAATGGCTCAAAGAGCAAGATACACAAGCGTAATGAGTCATAGAAGTGGTGAGACAGAAGACAACACTATTGCAGATCTTGCAGTAGCATTGAACTGTGGTCAAATTAAAACTGGTTCTTGCTCTCGTTCTGACAGGATGGCTAAGTACAACCAACTTCTTCGTATCGAAGAGCAATTGGGAGAACTTGCTTACTACCCAGGCAAAAAATTCAGGAAATAATTTCTGAATTAATAAGTATTCTACTAACAAAAAAGTCCCATTGATGGGACTTTTTTGTTAGTAGATAAAATAGGAATGCTTTAGTGGCGAAGAAATTTTACATGTATCTTTGTTTATAATCAAGTTAGAGTATGAATGAAACACTCAGCCCTATTTCATAGTAAAGAGAGCTAGACAAACTGTTATTTTTGATATCATAGAAAGTAAACACTTAATTAGCTTGACTATTAAATTACTATTAGAAAATTATTCAATCCGATTAGTCACTATAAAATTATTTTTAAAAAAATATTCGGAGAGGAGCTCCATTGAAGTAATTTCAATTTTTTTCGTATCTTTATTTTGGCTTCTTAATCTCAACAAAAAATGGAAAATAAATTATTGACTTCTCCTAACTATTGTATTGTATTTATTAAAAAACAGTACTTGTTATTACTGTTTCTGTTTTTGGGATTTACTATTGTAAAAGGACAGTCTTGGGTTAAATTTGAATCAGGACATATGGATGATATTTTTGTGGATACTATTAGTAATGAATTTAGTGGAATGAATCTCACTTTAGATCGGACTAATTCTTCCTCCAAAATATTCTTAAAAAAATTTAATGGAGAAGGGGTCTTTATTCAATCCAATACAGTAAATGCAAGTCGAACCCATAATGTGGAAAAATGTTCTGACGGAGGGTATATTTTTATTAGTCCAAATTATACGTTCCCAAATAGATTAGATACTATTACAAAAACAGACGTAAATGGAAATGCGCAATGGACAAAAACCTTCTCAACGGTTGCAATCTATCAAAATAAAATACTTGAAGACAATCAAAATAATTATTTATATATAAGTCAAAATAGTGTTATTTCTAAGATAAGTTCATTAGGGAATCCGATATGGACTAGAACATATTCTTTTTTTACGGCACTTAGCATAACCAATAGTGCAAATGGTTATTTAATAGCTGGATATAGCGGAAATAATATTGTATTTGCTCATACAGACCTGAATGGAGATACTCTTCAAACTAAAAAATATTATATTCCGAACATTGAGTACACTATAGCGTTTATTAAAACTCCAGATGGTGGATTTCTTGGAAGTTCTGCAATTAGCTTTACTGATCCTATAACTGTTTATAGAGTCGACAAAAATGCCGATACGTTATGGTCTAAAAAAATAGACGCATCTCCTCGCTCTATTTATAAAGACTATTTTATTGCAACAAGAAGTGATGGTGGATACAATAATTCAATACTAAAAATTAACATAAATACTGGTGATATTAATTGGATATTTAAAGGTGCTTATGATGTCAACAGTGTTAGTGCTCTTAAAGACGGTGGAGTAATTGCAGTATGTTCAACCTATGCTATAAGCTCTACTATAGAAACGGTATTAATAAGACTAGATAAAGATGGAAAATTAAATGCTAATTTTGTAAAAGGTAGATTATCGAAAGAAAAGAATAATAATTGCAGCTTAGATGCAAATGAAGCTGTGCTCAGTAAAACTTTAATAAAAGTAACCCCTGGTCCTTTATATACATTCACAGACTATCTTGGTAATTACGAGTTCTTATTAGACACTGGAATAACTTACACAATATCACCCCAAATAAATGATGTCAATTTATGGGTAAATAATTGCACTCCTTCCTACAACGTTTTTTTTAAAAATAAAGGATTTGATTCTTTAGGGAAAGACTTCTTCTTAAATCCCATCGCATGTCCTGATTTAGAAGTGAATTTTTTCAAAAGTAATATTCCAAGATGTTTTAAAGGCAGTCAATTGCTTACCTGCACCAATAAAGGAAACACTAGTGCGATAGATGTAAAATTGAGTATGGAAATTCCTTTAGCTTATTCTATAATAAGCGCTAATCTACCCTTTACAAAAGTAAATAATAAATATACTTTTCAAGCAGGTACTATAAATCCGGGAGCGAAGGTCGATATACTAATTAATGATTCTGTGTCTTGTGACGCAACGCTAAATGAACGATATTATATAAGATCAATAGCTCAAACTAGTACTATTTGTTCCAATATAAGTATGAGCGTTGACACTTCTATTGCTGTAGTATGGATTGTAGGTTCTTATGATCCTAACGATAAAACTGTTTTTCCCAACAAATTAAATTATTCCGACTATTTAAATGGTAAAAAAGAAGTGAACTATTTGATTCGTTTTCAAAATACAGGAATAGGCTCAGCTGAAAATATAAAAATTATCGATACTCTTCCACTGGAGCTAGACTTAGGCACTATTCGGAATATTACTTCAGACCACTCTGTAAATTGGAAGTTTTTAGACGATAGAAAAAGAATAATACAATGGACTTTTGGTGGTATAATGCTCCCTTCTAAAAATTATGACGAAGCTAAAAGTCAAGGGTATGTATCATTTACTATTGACCTAGCAAATGGCCTTTCAGATGGAACGTTTATTTCAAATAAAGCAGGAATTTATTTCGATTTTAATAGTCCTATTGTTACTGAAGCAAGCATTGTTGAAATAAACAATACTAAATTAACAGAAGCATATAAAGCAAAATATGTCTCCGTTTTGCTTGATTCACCTCTAACTAATTCTACTTTGAATGATCCTTCAAGTATAGTTGTTTCCGCAAGTACATTCGACCCTGATCAAGCAATTACTAAAGTAGAGTTTTACAATGGAACTACTCTTATTGGCGTTGATGTTTCTGCACCTTATAATTTTACTTGGATCAACTTCCCTGAAGGATTACTCTCGATTTTTGCAAAGGCTATAAATAGTGAAGGTCTAACGGTTAATTCTTCTGTTGCCGAAGTCACTGTTATACTAAGCCAAACAACAGGAATTGTGGATGCCTCTACTCATAGTCCTATAATTATTAAGCCTAACCCATTTATTTTATCTACAACTATTGTACTCGAAAATAATGAGAAAGCAGAATTTATTGGTATTTATGATATCAATGGAAAACTAGTAAAAGACCTACAAAGTGATTCAAAAAACATAGTTATTGGCGATGAATTAACAACGGGTGTATACACTATTGTTATTGTGACAGGAAACAAAACCTACAATAAACTTATTATAAAGACACCTTAGTTAATATATTTAATAAAAAATGATTTCACCTCAGTAATAATATTTTTTGTAAAGTGGCATCAAGATTATTAATTAAACCCAAATCTAAAACCTACCGCCTTAAAACTAACTTCCGATATACAATCGATTCCGCACTTTCCAATTTCAAAACATATATTCCATCTAAAATATCTTTCAATGAATAAGGTATTCCCTTTCCCAAAAATGGTTTTACCCAAACAGTTTTACCTTGAGTATTTATCAACGTAAGCTGTCCCGACTGGAACTCATTTAATCCGTCGCAATAAAAAACATCATCAATAACGGGGTTTGGATAAATGTCAAACGTTGAACGTTGAATACCTGATTCAATACCTAGCAATACAGAAGGATCACAATAAAAAATTTCAGATAGGTTACCATTCATCCCTTTCCACGCCAATGCCGGTATACCTTGAGACAAATACTCAATCGACAACTGATCCTCATCGGTTGAATTATTGGTCAACTTACGAGTGGTTGTGCCATCGTATAAATATACTTCCCAGTCCTGTCCGTCGTATTGTAACCAAGCTGCACAGTTTTGCATGGCAACTAGATTTTTCTTTGGGTAATTATCGTTGGTCACTGTCACGGTGGTGCCAACACTACCTATCGTATACCAATCTCTTTTATATACGACAACATTTTCCTCTGTTCCTGTTTTGGTGAAATAAGCAACATGTGTCAATCCATCAATCCCCACACCATTTGTTCGAACCTCATAATCGGCTACAAGATTTTGAGAAATATTTTCGCAGGTATTCAAATTATTTGCATACACCGTTGCTACTACTTCCGGATTGTTGCCCATAAGATCTTCCTTTATCTGGAACAAGGCCCCAGCCCCATCTTCGTACTGAACAAAAGACGTGGTGTTCACCACACAATAGCCATAATTCAACGAAAAGACATTGCTATTCCTTATCAATTCATTAGGATAATATTTACCAACGTTATATGCTAAAGACCAGTAAGGCTTTCCATTGTTGACATTAAGGCCACATGAACTACAATTGTCCATGGCAGGCCCACCCAACTCATTGGATGCATCACGAGTAATAGCGTTGTAATATACAAATACATGCTTATTGGTAGAAACCAATTGAGTCCAAACAATTCCAAGATTGGAAATGAAAGATTGTCCTTGATCGACTGCATCGTTTGTGATATAATAAATTGTTGTGGGGTCGGCTACAGTACAATACGCCACTTCATAATCTGAACCGTCCCAATGCAGCCAAGTAAGTAGCGTGACGTAGTTGCCAGAATTGGTTAAATCTGCAGTGCCCAAATGCGGCAAGATATCGTCATCTGAATTTTGAGTGACAGCGGTTTTGGTACTGTTGAGTGTATTGTATAAATAGATTTCTTCATCACCGTCATCGTGTTGCCAAGCAATGTAAGTGTCGAAAAAAACAGGTAATGAATCTTTCCCAGAAAGATTAGAAATATTGATAATGGTTTGTGCAAAAAGAGTATTGGATGCAGACAGAACACCAATAGACAAAAGTATAAAATATCGAAACATATTTTTGTAGATTAAGGTTGAGTAGTATCATAAATATACGAGGAAAAAATGAACGAACAAAAAAGTGAATTTCTATGAATACAAAAGCAAATTCCGAGGAATCTTCGCAGTTTTTGCGTCTCGTGAGTGATGGTTATTTATTCAATCCTAGCAACTTCAATATATGTCTAAAGTTTGTAAAGGTGAAAAATGGATCAGCAGTGATATAGGAATTCAACTAAGGGGCTAAAGACTATTAAATAAAACTAAATTACTACAATTGTTTTTTGTAAATAAATAATTGTATTTATGAGGATTATACTTTGATTGATAATTTATTAATGAATCAACGTTGAAGTTATATTTAGATAACTTTATATTTTGATTTTTTATATTTTTCTTTACTTTCTTATTCCAAGAAAATGAAAATATCGCAATTGCAAAAATAAATATATTTTAATATTGAATTTTTTTTTCATCATTTTTACGTCTAGTTTTATCTTGATACTTACCTTTTTTATCTGGGTAAATTATTGTAGTTAGCTTTTTCTCCTTGTTGGAAGAAAAGTCAGGTAAAGAATTATTTGCTCCAATATATGTATTTATATTGAGTAATAACTTCGTAATTTTTTACATTAATAGGGGCTGTAGGCGGAGCATAATATGTTGCATTTGAAAAATCTTCTACTCTATTTTTAGTATAATGAAAAGATTTTATTTGAAGTATTCCATTTTCAATGTTTTTAAAAATTTTTAAATTTCCACTTTGGTCATATTTATACTTATATATTATGACATTGACATCCTCTTTATAAAGAATTCTTTTTATGTCTTTATAAAGAATGATTTTATGGTTCTTATTAAATTTTGTTTTACGAATAGTTATTTCTCCTTTAATAAAAAATAGTTTCTGAATGTTTTTTCTCGAATTAGTCTTGTGAAATCTTATTTGTTTGTGATGTATAATTCCTTGATATTTAAAAATTTGGCTATCGGATAGTAAAATATTATTTATATATATAGGCTTAATAGAATATATTTCCGAAGTGTCTTTTCCAGATATTATTCTGGTTAATGTATCTAATCCTAGCTTGTTGAAATAAACATAAATATAGTTCCTCATAGAAGAGAATTGTGTGGTATAGGTAAAATACCTTTGCCCCAAGGTGTCAAATTGAGTATAGAAAGTATCTGTTTTAACACAATCATAACATCTTGTTACTTTCCATTCGTTTAATTGACGTCCCATATTATCATACGAACTTTTATAAGTAATTGAACTGTCCAATACCATTTTTCCATTTACTAAAACAATAGATATTCCTATCTTTTCTTTTACAATCTGGGCAAAGGAAGATATTGTTAATAATAAAAATATGACTGTGATAATTAATTTAAATTTCATTTTAATAACTTTGGTATGTTAATAAGGATTGGCCTGTAGTACAAGCCTTGAGAATCTGCTAGCTGGGCATAAAAATATAAATACTTTATTTCTTAATTTTATTTCTTTCATTAAATTGTTTTATATAATAAAATAATATTTTCATTTTGCGCTCTTCACTATTAAACTGATTTAACAATATAGGATTAGAAGCAAGACTTTTTTCTACTCGAGAAGAGCAAACTAGAATCATCAGAAATATCGCCCGATTCCATTTACTCAGAAACTGAGATGAAATCATCGTGCCTACATAATAGATAAGAGCAAAAAATTATCGGATTTCTGATAGATGACACTTTGATTTGTTAATTAAGAGTAACCAAAATTCTTTATTTGAATAGCATTGGTCCCCTGACACAGCACGGATTAGCTAAATGGGTAGCGGATTATCTGCCCAGTGGTCTATAAATAGGCTGGCACAAGTTTTAAAACTTGTGCCAGGTGCCCTTTTGCATTTATGGAAACTATTCTCTTCTTTGAACTACAATTTTGGATTTTTGTCCGCTACAGACTTCTGAAACGTAACGTTCAAATCAGACAAGGAATCAATACCAAATTCCTTCAATGCCGACATTAATTGTTCTCCTTTAATATTTTTATCTCTCAGCTCTATCACAAAGTCTTTGAGTGACTGTATAGATGCCAATATTTTGCTGATCTCTTTAGTGATCGGCAACTGTGCTTGCTTAAGTTCGCTATACGCTTGCTCTCTGGTGGTATCTGAAGATTTGATCAATAAAAGCTCTTCTTCAAAATCCTTGTGAAGTTTTTCTTTATATGATTCCAGTGTTTCCGCTATTTCTTTCATTCTATTGGCTACTTGATCGTTGAATGTCTTTTGGGCTTTTTCAATGTCTTCAAAAGTTTGCGTCAAGCGTTCTTCGTAATTGCCAAACGCTTCTACTTTTAGCCAAAGGTCTGCAACGCTTTTTACAGGGTAATCTGCCTCTTCCTGCATACCAAAAATTTCTTGTCGTAGGCTATTTATTGCCGCAAAACCGGGCTTGATTACCGCAATGGCTACTACACCTAAGGTTGCATAAATCCTGAATTCAGGTGTTATACCTGGAATATGGCGGCTGATGTAATACACAAATAACACATTGAGTGTATGTGCTACAATCGCAAAAATCGCTGACCGTTTTTTGATACGTTTGATACGCGCCAAATCGCTATCCAGATTCACCGCTGTGGGTTTTTGTGGATGATTTTGCCTACGCTCTAATTGGGTTTGAGCAGCACGGGCCACAAAATAAGTACCTCCAACCAATAGACTCATTGTGGAAACGTACCACAGATACAGGGTAGCAGAGACCCAGAAACTCATTTCGTATGTGGTGCCACCGTACAAGGAGATGCACCATTTTGACAGGAAAACGAGTGCTACCGAACCTCCAATCCATAAAAGCCATTCGATAAATGCAGAAGCTAAATATTCTTTTCTATTATAATATTGCATAAGAAAATTAGTAGATTTAATACAAACAAAGCTAATTCCTTTTTTGAATAAAACAGGATAGTGCGGCCTGTAATTTCAGATTCAACCCCAAAGAAGGAAATTTTTGAACCTTGCGCCAAAGTGTCAAGTGGTTTAAGCATTTTTAAATCTAGCCATATCCGTAAGTGAAATATAATCTTCATTGTTTTGAGAATAAACAATAATCTTTCCACCAAGCGTTCTCTCGAGATAAAGCTACTTTTAATACAAAGCACAAGTTAAATACAATGATTTAACTTGTTATAAATTTTCGAGCTATTATTACTACTTTATGTAAACAAACAGAGTGCTATGTCACATAGCACGTTTAGGGAAATACCCGTTGGTAAAAGTCTCAGACTTGTGGTAAAAACTTGAACTTTTGTATACGAATAACTCGAAGTTCTTACACACTCGCTTCGCGCCTCGCGAGTGATGGTTATTTTATTAGTCCTTTGGACGTGTAATAATGCCAATATATATTAATAACAAACATAAACTAAGTGGTTGGCATAAAAACCAACCACGGAAAAAAGCTTATTAATTTTTCAAACACCTTACACAAAATCTTGATGTAGCGGTAGCATTGTTTCTGCCAATACCTCCATTTGAAGTTTTAAGAAGTCTCATGGTTGCTGTTCCAGGGCCTGTTTGAGCTGTACTTGTCCAGAAAAACGTTTCTGTTCCGATATTAGCATATGCTGACCCATTCCATGAGCCAGACATTAAAGCATTGAAGCCAGTACTACCTCCAACTTTTAGTGATGTTGCATCACCTCTGTTGTTACCATATGAAGCGGTGTCAGCGTCTGACAATCCTATGTTTTTTTCTAGTGTTCGATATTCAGCATCGTTAGGTAAATGCCATCCGTCAGGACAAGCAACTAATGCAGACGTTAAATCATATAATGAACCATACTTAGTGCAACTGTCGGCTAAACCACTCTGACAGCTTGTTGTGCCAGTGGAAGGTATGTAATTTAGATTTTCAGACATCCAGATTTGTCCTGAAATGGTTACAGTTTTATATGTTTTGTCGTTTCTAGAGTCGTAAAGAGCAGCAGAACTAGCAACGGCTGTCGTTGTACAAGCGTTTTTGTCTTTTACTGTAAAAGTGTAAGTATTATAATTGAGACCTACGAAAGTATTAGCGTCTTGAAATATATTGCCATCCTTTGAATACTGATAGGGAGCGGCGCCTCCAGCAGCTAAGAGTGTGGCAGTGGAGCCCGAAATTGTAGCATTCATTACTAATCCACTTTGGGCACAATCTAATGTTGGCGTGGTTATTATTACATCGTCTGTTTTTTTCTTTTTACAAGAAATCACAAATAAAGACGTCAAACAAAAAAAAGAGAGCGCCAAAAAGATAGTTTTTTTCATATTGTTTAAGTTTAGAGTTTTTTAAAAAATAGAACTTTACTTTTTAATTACCGACAAAGATATGCTAGTTTCGGTGATGTTTAAGTTTGTTAAAAATAAGAAAAATAAGCATTACGACAAAATAAGATTAAATAATACTGTCTAGAGACTTATTAATAGATCTATTCTGAGTGGATTATTCGAAAGCAAAAAGCAATAGTAAACTATACATATTTGATAGTTTACTATTGCTTACACAGAGGAAAGTAATATATTGCAAATCCCTACCTAAACAACTCCTCCAATTTTTTTTCCAAAGCTTCACCTCTAAGATTTTTCGCTATGATCTTTCCTTCTTTATCCAAAAGAAAACTTGATGGAATAGAAGATACACTGTAACGCACAGCAGCAAGTGAAGCCCCCCCTTCAAGATCTGACACATTGGTCCATGTATACTTATCTTTTTGAATAGCCTTATGCCATTTAGAAGCCTTGTCGTCTAACGAGACACTCACTATGGTAAAGCCTTTGTCTTTGTAAAGTTGATAAACCTTTACTAAGGAAGGGCTCTCTCTGCGGCATGGTCCACACCAGGAAGCCCAAAAATCTATCAATACAAAAGTGTTTTTTAGACTACTGAGTTCAAATTTGTTTCCGTAAGAATCAATAGAGTTAAAGTCTGGTGCAACAGCACCAATAGCTATGCTTTTTATTGAAATAATTTTCTTTTCCAGTTGACGAGTATAGTCGTTGTTAGGATAATATTTTTTTAAATAAAATATTGTAGAGTCCATGAGACTGCTATCTTTATCTAAATCCCAGCGAATACTATGATGAACTATGGCTAGTGATTGCAAGAAAAAGGGTTGCATTGCCCAAAGGCTAAGTTCTTTTTTGTACTGAAGAACTGCTGTAGTATGTAAGTTGTTCCAGTAGTCTAATTTTATTTTATCTTTTGCATCGTAGGCTACATTTACAGAATCAACTAGAGGATCAACCTGTTTTTGTAAAAGTTGAAGGCGGTACTTTTCATAATCAATAAGATATTGAGTTTCTATTGAACCCGTGCAAAGAATACCTAGGCTATCTATTTTTAATTGGATATTGTCTCCTGGCTTTATTACCAAATGAAGCAATGCTGCATCATTTGGTAATCCAAGACTAAATATAGCGGGTTCCGATAGCGTTATGGATATAGAAAAAAAACCTTTTGCATCTAGTTGAATTGTTTCAATAACTGTATTTTTTCGAGTTTCGTAATTGATACGTTTTAGAACTAGAGACTTATTTTCTGGAAGTGGAGAGATTGTTCCTTGTATAGTAGCAGCCTTCAGAAGGCCTGAGCATAAAATAAGCAAAAAGAAATATAGAAAACGCATGAGCTTTAGTTTAGTTCATGTTAAAGTAGTAAAAAAGCTTATAAATTCATACGTTTTACTCGTCTCTGTTTCAAATCATAAAAATAAAGAATTGAATTTTTGAAGTATTTTTTTTACTTAAAAAAAAATAGCAGAGCCGTGTTTTTAGAATAAGTGGAGTCTAAGAAATATTTTTCTTTCAGGATTGCTTTTTAATACAGAAGTAAAGTGACTATAAATAATGGCGGTGAATAATTTCACTGCCATTATTTATTTAAATGACTTTATTAATGGGTTATCTTTTTCTTCCCCTAGCGCCACCTCCGCCGCCACCTCCATTGTTACTTCTTTTTTGAGGTGCACTATTACTCCTGTCTGCTCTTTTTTCAGGGACGTTAGTTCTTCCCACTCTCTTTTCTGTAGGAGTTTTTTGAGAAGGTTGCCTAGTGTTCTCTTGACGTGTATTGGAATTGTTAGTTCTTACACGATTTGTAGGTTGTGTAGTTTGATTTTGTCTCGGTGCACCTTGTTTAGCTGTACGAGTATAAGTCGATCTGTATGCGCCCGACTGACGTTTGTTGATTACAGTAACAGAAGTTGTTCTTCGTGGTCCATAATATACATGAGCTGCGGGGGCACGATAGCTGTATGTTCTTCTATAGTAATTATAATGAGGACGATGGTAGCCGTAATAAGCATGATAACGCATAGGTCTCCATGAATACCAATAGCTAGGATAGTATCCCCAACGATAAGGAGATACATATACTCTGTAAGTCGGTTGATACATATAGCCCACAATTACCCATGAAGCTACTGGTGGATTAGTGTTATAATTATTTATGGTAGTTGTATTGCCTTCTTTTTTATAACCAGGATTGGGAGTGCCTTCAGTTGGTTTATCGTCATTAGGTTCTACAATATAATTTTTTCCATACAACTCTTCATCTCCTATTATTTGGATAATTATTTGGTCGTCTTTGTTTTTCTCAACTTCAATAACTGCTACGTCTTGTATTTCTGTTTCACTTATGGCTACTTGAAGGACAATGGCATGAGCAGAGCCATTTACATTGTCTACTACTTTTATATAGTCAGTTTTATCATCGCCGTTTAAATCAAGATTATTAACTTTAGAATTTTCAGTATTTATTTTTTTTTCAAACGATTCTAATGTTTCTGATTTTTGAAATAAATTTAGAACACCATATAAATTTAGATTGTCACCTGGCAAACCTAATGAATCAGGGGCAGTATTTTTTTGAGCATACAAAGGATTCAAGTATATACTAAATGCGATAAATAGAAAGTATAAAGGTGTTTTTCTCATTTCGTTAACTTTTAAGACATGGTTTATTATAATAACGTACTAGTAATCAGTTTTTATTATACCAAACATAATTTAAAAGGAGAGAAAAAGTGTTATATAATTTAAAAAAAATCTTATAGTATTCCTTGAGAAAGATAACCGCGTGTTTTTGTTATTTTAAATACGTATTTTTAATTTAAAGAAAGTGGCATCTAGTGAAGAATTCAATAGGATGAAAGGTAAATTTTTAATAGTGTAACGATCTTGATTTCTTCTATCAAAAATTAAAGGTGAATGTTTTGAAAATAGTTAGATTCGTTAAGTAGTATTAATAAGTGGGAACTGAAATGCTTTTAATTGTATTGTTTTTGTTTCAGTTCTCTAAGTCCAATCATTTGATTTGAATCTGTATCCCAAAGTTTTAATCTGAGACATGCGTATACATTTCTTAAGTTAAAACTTATAGATTTCGTATCCTTTAACTCAGGCATAGTAGCCAATGCTTCTTTTAGTCGATAAAAAGGTATGCGTGAGTTGAGATGATGTACATGATGAAAACCTATATTTCCGGTAAACCAATTCATTATTGGACTCATTCGGAAAAAACTGGTAGAACTTATTGCAGCATGTCCATATTCCCAATCGTTTAGTAATTTAAAATTAGCTCCTGGAAAATTATGTTGAACATAAAATAAATAAGAGCCTAATCCGCAGGCTATGAAATGGGGTATAATTAAGGTCATGAAAAGGGCAGGGACGCCCCCGTATATGGTCAGGATTGTACCAAAAGAGAAATGTATTAGCAATGCAAGCCCACAATCTAAGTGTTTCTTAGGGCTATGTACAATTGAATTAACACAAAACGAAAACATAAAGATTGTTAAGTAACCAGAAAAAATATTGATCGGATGTCTCATAAGAAGGTATTTAAATTTCTGTGATTTTGATAAATTTAAATAATCTTGTTTTGTAAGCGTTGGGTACGCGCCAATATCAGTGACATGGAGTTTAGAGTTGTGTTTATGATGGAAATCGTGAGAACGTTTCCATATACTTGAAGGAGCAAGTATATATATGCCAAAACATTTCATTAAAAAATCTGCAATTTTAGATTTATCTAGAATTGCGTGGTGTTGATGGTCGTGAAAAAGGACAAACATTCTAACCAATACTAATCCAGAGAGGATACTACAAATGATTCTACCTATTAGATGTATATTCCAAAAGGTTCCAACGAGTAATAGGATTAAAATAAAAAGGGTAGAAAGTGTATATAGCCAGCTTTTATAGCGAATTTCTTTCGCAAAGGGTTTTGTGGCTAGTATAAGTTCTTTATTTGTACGCATTAATTTTGATTTATAAACAACTGTAATGAAAATTTAGTTCTTTTAGTTTCGAAAGATTCCTCTTATATTAATTAGAGCTACTTACAAGCTGTTGTTAACTTGTTAAGTGCCTCTTTTGTTTCCATCGTCGGTGCGACCATAGCCATGTTTCAGGTGTTTTGGTAATTTCTTTTTCTAATCGTCTTGTGTAGGATTCAATAATCTCATTTTCATTTGTTTCTTTTGGGTTTTCCGAAAGCATTTCGGCGAAAATTTCGTAGTGACCTCTTTTTATTTTTACAATATTAATGAACACAACAGGGGAATTTAGTTTTTTGGCTAGCTTTTCTGCTCCTGTAAACATAGCGGTGTCTTGGTTAAGGAAATTAGTCCAATAGGCATTATGATTTGAAGGTGTCTGATCTGCAATAAAAGCATAAGCAGCGCAATTATTTTTGTTTGAAAGGATATCTTTTAGCGTATTCTCCATTTTTATTAGTTTTGTGCCAAACATAGTTCTGGATGTGCGCATTCGCTGTTCGAAATACTTATTTGAAAGTGGTTTGTAGATTACATAAAGAGGGTGTTTACAAGAGAGGCTAAAAGAAGAGCCTGCTAATTCCCAATTTCCGTAATGTCCCATTAGTAAAATGACACTTTTGTTTTCTGCGAATAGTTTGTCTACTAATTCTGCATTATGAAATGTACAATGTTCTAGTATTTCTTTCTTAGTCAGGTTTATTTTTTTAAGAGTTTCTAATATAATGTCACATAAATATTGAAAATATTTTTTACTGATTTGTATAATTTCCTCAGAAGATTTCTCGGGGAAAGAGTTTTTTAAATTTTCTTCAACCACTTTTCTTCGGTATCCAAAAACATGGAAAATAATTAGGTATAGGAAATCGGAAATTAAATATAGTATCCGAAACGGTACTATGGAGATTAAATAAATAAATGGAAGCGCAAGGTAATAAAACAGCATTATTGAAATAATAGTTAACTATGCAATTTAATTAAAAAAAACGAAAAAACTGGTAATAAAGTTTAAATGTTATAGTCCTTATTATTAACGTTGAAGCTTAATTATATACGCTATTTTTTAAACGTTCTGAGGCAGTAGTTTTTTGATAAAAGTCTATTGTTTATTAATTGTAATTTCGCCTCCTGGCTCCATGGTAATTACATAATTATGTTCTGGGTCAAATTGTATTACAGAATAATTGAAAGGAATAACGATATTACCTTCTTTATTTAATACCCCCCATAAATTATGCTCTTTGGCTAAAATAAAAGTATTCCCAAGTTCAATCACTTCTTCATATTTAGTACTTACTAATTCATGCCCAAATGCATCCGCCAAGCCAATTTTATTTTTTCTTATTATTGAATAATTTCCTGAATAAGTGGGAATGATTTTATCAAAGAAATCACCATAAAGTAATTTTCCATTTTTGTTAATAAAATTGAATACGGTATCTTTTCTGACAATTGAAATCCCATTCTTATAATCACATACTTCATTGTATAGTGGCTGCACACAGAGCTTTTCGTTTTTGTCCATAAACCCCCATTTTCCAATTAGTACAACCGCTACCATCCCTTCTGAAAAATGTCTGGCATCGTTGTATTGTGGTACGAGTCTTATATTTCCAAGAGAATCTACAAATCCAAATTTTCTATCGGATTGAAATTTAGCAAAGCCCTCGCAGAAATGATAAACGGTATCAAATCGTTCTTCTTGTGGTACACGATAGTTACCTTTTGCTAAAATTGGTAATGGTTTTGCAAATTCTTTTTTTGGAAGTTTGTCAGTCAATGTAGACTCGAAAATATTTTGATATTCTGTAGTAATTATTTTCCCATTATTGTCTACAAGTCCGTAGTTTCCTGCTAAGCAAAATTTATATACATTGTCCCCAAGGTAAGTAATACTGTCAAATTCAAAGGTGTTAAGAATTTCATTTTTAAAATTGCGTACACTCCATTGATTGAATTTCCCTACCTTATAAGTATGGTCGTTTATTAAGTTTATATATTGGTAGCGAAAATCAATTGTTTGTTCACCCTTATTGTTAATTACTCCCCAACGACTAATTTTTTGTACTATTATTTGGTCAGTACCTGTAAAACGGAAATTGTTAAAATAGCATTCCGAAATTTTAGCTCCCATATTATAGAATCCCCATAACCCTTTTTCGTTTTTTACAGCAAAAATAGTATTGTCAATGGTTTGGATATCGATAAATTTGGGCTCAATGAAGAATTTATTTTTTTCGTTCATTACACCATATAGTTCTCCTTTTTTTGAAATAATATTTCCCGCTTGAGCAAAAGCTGCTGCTTGAATAGCTATAAAGAGTAGGGTGTGAAAAATATAAGTTTTATAATAGGGCACTTTTTTGTATTTATAAAGACATCCGTGAGTCGGGACTGCAATCTTGGTTAGTGAAATCGTTTTTTTGATATTTAATATAGGCTGCTGCTGCTATCATTGCAGCGTTATCGGTACAATATTCAAATTTTGGGATATAAATATTCCACCCTTTACTTAAGCCTTCTTTAGTAAGTGTATTTCTTAATCCAGTATTTGCAGAAACACCACCTGCTATAGCAATTTCTTTTATTCCTGTTTCAAGAATTGCTTTTCTGAGTTTTCTCATTAAAATTTCAACTAGAGTGGCTTGGATACTAGCACATATATCAGGAAGATTTTTTTCAATAAATTTTTCATCTTTTAGTTTCTGATCTCGAAGGAAATAAAGGAAAGCGGTTTTTATTCCACTAAAGGAAAAATTCAAACCCGGTGTTTCTACATTTGGAAATTTATAAGCTAAAGGGTTTCCTTCTTTAGCATATTTGTCTATTAGAGGTCCGCCGGGATAGGGTAGTCCTATTATTTTAGCCGTTTTGTCAAATGCCTCGCCG